>JANMGF010000069.1:0-4845 GCA_031374535.1 Polyangium sp. (in: bacteria) | reverse complement strand
GGTCTTGCCTCGCCATCCAACCCTTCTATGATGCGCGTTTCCCTCCGCTCCGACGCTCGCTTTTGCGCACCGCGTCGGCGGATTTGTCGACCGTTTGGCACAGCATTGCCACGCCACTGACATCGACGCTGACTAGGAGCGCCATAAGTCCTCTCTGCCCTCGCCTGGGGAGCGCCACGTTTCCCTGGGCTCCGACGCTTCCGGAGGCGGGAGCGTTTCGCGGGTAGATTGGAACGCACGCCACGCACGAACTTCGTGGATTCGATGCGACAAGCTTGATACCGTGCACTTCCGCACGGCGTTTGCCGGTACGATCGCATTTCGCCCTCCGCGACGCCCCCCAGCCCCAGCCATGAGTGTCCTTTCCTTTAGCTCCTCCTCACCCAATACCCCTGCGCAGCCTCTTCCGGATGCGCAAGCCATTCGAGCATGGCTCGTGACATACCTGAGCATGACGCTGCAGATCGCTGCGGATGTCATCGATGTCCGGGAGAGATTTCATAGATACGGTCTGGACTCGGTTCTCGCGACGGGCATGATCGCCGAGCTGTCCAAGCTCCTCGGGCGACCGCTGCCTGCGACGCTGGTGTGGGATCATTCGACCATCGACGCGCTCTCGCAGCACCTCGCGTCACGCGTCGCCATTCAGGAAGCGAGGCGGGAGCGGCGCCCCGAGGAGGGAAGCCCCGCCCTCCAGAGCGACGAGCCCATTGCGATCATCGGCCTCGCCTGCCGCTTCCCGGACGCGTTCGGCGCGGCGGGATACTGGACGCTTCTCTCCGAAGGCGTGGACGCCATTACCGAGACGCCGCCGAACCGGTGGAAAATCGAGGACTATTACGACCCGGACCCGAAAGCCCCCGGCAAGATGAACACGCGCTGGGGCGGCTACCTCCGGAACCCCGATCGGTTCGATCCGCTCTTCTTCGGGATCTCGCCGCGGGAGGCGATCCAGATGGATCCCCAGCAGCGCCTCATGCTGGTGATGTGCTGGGAAGCCCTGGTGGACGCGGGGCTGTCCATCCCCTCCCTGAAGGGAGCCCCGGTGGGCGTCTTCTGCGGGGCGATGTGGAGCGACTACGCCAAGCTGCCTGGGAATGCCTTCGATGTCATCGCCCAGCACACGGCGACCGGCCAGGACCTCAGCATCCTCACGGGTCGCGTCTCTTATACGCTGGGCCTGACCGGGCCGAGCATCACGATCAACACCGCGTGCTCCTCGGGCCTGGTGGCCGTGCACCTCGCCTGCCAGAGCCTGCGCCTCGGCGAGTGCACCATGGCCATTGCCGGGGCGGTGAACATGATCCTGAACCCCGAGAGTACGATCGCGATGTCCAAGTTCGGCGCCATGGCGCCGGATGGCCGTTCGAAGGCCTTCGACGCGCGGGCCAACGGGTATGTCCGCGGAGAGGGGGCGGGGGCGGTGGTGCTGAAGCCCCTCTCGCGCGCGCTCATCGACGGCGACCCCGTGCATTGCGTGATACGCGGCTCCGCCGTGAACAATGACGGCTTCAGCAACGGCCTCACGGCGCCCAACCCGCAGGCGCAAGAGCAGGTCCTGCGCATCGCGTACGCGCGCGCGGGGGTGCGCCCCGACCGCGTCCATTACGTGGAGACGCACGGCACGGGCACCATCCTCGGCGACCCGATCGAGGCGAACGCGCTCGGCGCCGTCCTCGGCGCAGGGCGGCCTTCCGACCGGCCCCTGCGCATCGGTTCGGCGAAGACGAACATCGGGCACCTCGAGTCGGCCGCCGGCATGGCGGGGCTGATCAAGGTGCTCCTCTCCATGTTTCACCGAAAGCTCCCGCCCAGCCTGCATTTCCAGAAGCCCAACCCGCACATCCGCTTCGACGATCTGCGCCTGAAGGTCCAGACGGCGCTCGAACCCTGGCCCCACCCGGAGGAGCCGGCGCTGGCAGGCGTGAGCTCGTTCGGCTTCAGCGGGACGAACGCGCACGTGGTGCTCGAGGAGCTGGTCCCCAAGTCCGTGGAGCTCTTGTTGCTCTCCGCCGAGAGTCCCGAGGCGCTGGCGCGGCGAATCGAGCAGGCACGCTCGCTCGCGACCGCGGAGGACCGCCCGCCGCTCGCGTCCCTGTGCTGCGCAGCCGCGGCGCGCTTCGGGGGGGGCGACCACCGCGTGGCCATGACCGTCGAGTCCCACGAGGCTCTCGTGGCAAAGTGCAATGCGGCCTTGCTGGGGCTCCGAGAGCCGGGCACGCACCGCGGCCACGTGGAGGGCGCGCCAAAGGTGGTGTTCGTGTTCTCGGGCGGCGGCTCCCAATGGCTGGGCATGGGGAGGCGGCTCATGGGGGAGGAGCCTGCGTTCCGCGCGCAGCTCGAGCGGTGCGACGCGATCCTCCGCCCGCTCGCGGGCTGGTCGTTCATCGAGGAGCTCTACGCGAGCGAGGCGCGCTCCCGCATGGACCGCACGGGCGTCCAGCTCCCCCTGATCTTCGCGATCCAGGTGGGGCTCGCCGCGCTGCTGCGCTCCTGGGGCGTCGAGCCGGGCGTGGTCGTGGGGCACAGCATGGGCGAGGTCGCCGCCGCCCACGTGGCCGGCATCCTGACGCTGGAGGACGCGGTGCATCTGATCCACCACCGCAGCGTGCTGCAGCAAGGCACCGCGGGGCAGGGCGCCATGATGGTGGTCGGGATGCCCCTCGCCGAGGCCAAGCGCGCGCTGGCCGGTCACGAGGACCGGGTGAGCGTCGCGGCCTCGAACAGCCACACGTCCACCGTCCTGTCCGGGGAGCCCGAGGCGCTACGGGCGCTCGGCGCGACCCTGGAGGCGCGGGGCATCGAGTGCCGCAACGTCCGGGTGGACATCGCGTCCCACGGCCCGCAGATGAGCCCGCTCCAGGCAAAACTCGTCGAGGCGCTCCGCGGGCTCGTTCCCATGCGCGCGACCGTGCCCATGATCTCCACCGTCACGGCGCAGCCCATCGACGGTCGCTCGTGCCACGCGAGCTACTGGGCGCGGAACCTGCGAGAGCCCGTCCTCTTCGCGCAGGCAATCGATCGGCTGTCGCAGGATGGCTACAACGCGTTCCTGGAGATCAGCCCGCACCCCATCTTGAACCGCTCGATCATGCAGCAGCTCACCCACCTCGGGCGGCCTGGTCACGTGTTGCCCTCGATGCGGCGCGGCGACGACGAGCGCTGGGGGTTGCTCGATACCGTCGGCGCGTTGTGGACGACGGGCTGCCGCGTGCGCTGGGGGCAGGTCTACCGAAACCAGCGCCACAACGTCGCGTGGCCGGCGACGGACGTGCCGGCCCCGGCGGCCGAAGGGAACGAGGCCCCGCTAGAGCTGCTGGTGCTGTCGGCGCACACGAAGAAGGCGCTCAAGGACTGGGCGACGTCCATCCGCTCGATGATGGTGGAGCGGGAGCTCTTGTCGCTGCACGATATCTGCTACACGACCGCCGTTCGATACCATCTCCAGCAGAACCGCCTCGCGCTCCTGGCCCGCTCCCGGGCCGAGGCGACCGAGATGCTGGACCGCTTTTTGCGCGATACTTCGGGCACCAGCGTCCTCGAGGGGTACGCGCCGCCGGGCACCCGGCGCAAGATCGTCTTCGTCTTCCCCGGGCAGGGCTCGCAATGGCTGGGCATGGGGCGGAAGCTCGTCCGGGAGGAGCCCGTTTTCCGGGCCGCGCTGGAGCGGTGCGACCGGGCCATGAGCGTATACGTGGACTGGTCGGTGCTCGACCAGATCGACGCCGACGAGGGTCGCTCGCGCCTGCACGAGATTGACGTCATCCAGCCGGTCCTCTTCGCGATCCAGGTGGCGCTCGCCGATCTCTGGCGCTCGTTCGGGATCCTGCCGGACGCGGTGATCGGCCACAGCATGGGCGAGGTGGCGGCGGCGCACGTGGCCGGCGCCCTGCGCCTCGAGGACGCGGCACGGATCATCTGCCAGCGGAGCCGGCTGCTGAAGCGCGTGAGCGGCCAGGGCGCCATGGCGGTCGTCGAGCTCTCCATGGCGGAGGCCGAGGAGGCCCTGCGAGGATACGAGGAGCGCGTCTCCATCGCGGTCAGCAACAGCTCCCGATCCACCGTCCTGTCCGGCGATCCGGAGGCGCTCGCGGAGATCATGGAGGCCCTGCAGCAGAAGGGCATTTTCTGCCGTCGGGTGAAGGTCGACGTCGCGTCGCACAGCCCGCAGATGGATCCGCTGAAGGACGACCTGCTCCGCCTGCTCGCCGGGATCACGCCGGTCGAGGCCGCCGTCGCGATGCATTCGACGGTGACGGGCGCCGTCGTGGAGGGGTGGGAATTCGACCCGGGATACTGGGTGCGCAACCTGCGGGACCCGGTGCTCTTCGGCGCGGGCATCCAGGCGCTTTCGGCCGCCGGGCACGACGTGTTCCTGGAGATCAGTCCGCACCCGGTGCTGCTCCCGTCGATCGAGGACGGGCTGCGCGGCGCATCGCAGAAGGGCGCGATGACGCTGCCTTCGATGCGCAGGGAAGAGGAAGAGCGCGGGGTGTTCCTCCGATCGCTGGGCGCGCTGTTCGTCGCGGGATGCCCGGCGGACCTCAAACGTCTCTTCCCGGAGGGCGGCCGGCTCTGGAAGCTGCCCCTGTATCCATGGCAGCGCACCCGGTTCTGGCTGGAGACCTCCAGGGCCGCCGCGGGGGCACCTCCGTCGTCGCGGGGTCAATCGGCGCATCGTCTGCTAGGGGCTCCCATCGCGTCGGCGCTCGATCCCGGGACGTACATCTGGCAGGGGGACATCGAGGCCGGCGAGCGCACGCTCCTCGAGCAGCACACCCCCGCAGGCGTCGCGCTCTCGCAGGGCACGTGCGCGGCCGTGGTGGCCCGGGCGGCGGCCGAGGT
>JANMGF010000642.1:0-2862 GCA_031374535.1 Polyangium sp. (in: bacteria) | reverse complement strand
GCACGACCGTGCAGCGAAGGACCTCGCCCTTCTCGTCGAAGATCTGCGTCATCCCGATCTTCTTGCCGAGGATGCCGGGGTTCGTGTTCATGTCGCTACCGCCTTTTGCTCGCTTCTTCTGGGGTTCGTTCGGGCTTGGGTTCGCGTCGATCGCGAGCCCCTCGTCGCATCTCTCGCGTGCATCGGGTGCTTGCGAAGGCCGGTTCGAAGCGCAGAAACCGGGGTGAACGATCACCAGGCGAGTCGGGGGGCGGGGAGTCTACCCAGGAAGGTCCAAAGGGAAAGGTTTTTTGTTGGCAAACCCCGCCCGGGGAACCATGGAGCGTCGGGTGAACGAGCAGGCGCCGATCAAGGTGAAGGATCCGGTCTGCGGGATGATGGTGACGCCCGGGACGGCGAAGGGCGGCAGCCACGAGCACGCAGGCACGACGTACTGGTTCTGCAACCCGCGTTGCCGGGAGAGATTCGCAGGAGATCCGGAAAAGTACCTCGCGCCGAAGCCCGAACCGGAACCGAAGCCAGCGGCCACGATCGCCGCGGGCACGATCTACACCTGCCCGATGGATCCCGAGGTCCGGCAGGACAAACCGGGATCGTGTCCGATCTGCGGCATGGCGCTCGAACCGCTTGCCATCACGGCCGAGGAGCCGCCGAACCCCGAGCTCGTCAGCATGAAGCGGCGCTTCTGGGTCTCGGCCGCGCTCTCGATTCCGCTGCTTTTCCTGGCGATGGCCCCGATGCTGATGCCGGGATGGAGGTGGGCACACGGGTTGCCGTATCAGCCGTGGATCGAGCTCGCGCTCGCGACGCCCGTCGTGATCTGGGGCGGCCTGCCGTTCTTCGAGCGCGGGTGGACCTCGATCGTGACCCGGCGCCTCAACATGTTCACGTTGATCGCGATCGGCACGGGGACGGCCTACGTCTACAGCCTCGCGGCGACGATCGCGCCGTCCATGTTCCCCGCGTCGTTCCGCGTGCACGGCGGCAGGGTGCCCGTTTACTTCGAGGCCGCGGCGGTGATCATCACGCTCGTCCTGCTCGGGCAAGTCCTCGAGCTCACGGCGCGTAGCCGCACCTCGGGCGCGATTCGTGCGCTGCTCGGTCTCGCCCCGCGCTCTGCACGACGCCTGCGTGGCGACGTCGAGGAGGACGTGCCGATCGAGATCGTCGCCGTGGGAGATCGGCTGCGTGTGCGGCCGGGCGAGCGCGTCCCTGTCGACGGCGTCGTGCTCGAAGGCGCAAGTTCCGTCGATGAGTCGATGGTCACCGGCGAGCCGATCCCGGTCGAGAAACGTCCCGGCGATCGCGTGACGGGCGCGACCGTGAACGGCGCGGGTGGCTTCGTGATGCGCGCCGATCGCGTGGGGCAGGGGACCTTGCTCGCGCAGATCGTTCGTCTCGTCGGCGAGGCGCAACGCACACGCGCGCCGATCCAGCGCCTCGCGGATGTCGTGAGCGCGTGGTTCGTCCCGGCCGTCGTGCTCACGGCTGTGCTCACGTTCGTCGTGTGGGCGCTCGTCGGGCCGGAGCCGCGCCTCGCCTTCGCGCTGCTCAACGCGGTCGCGGTGCTCATCATCGCGTGCCCTTGCGCCCTCGGGCTCGCGACGCCGATGTCGATCATGGTCGGCACGGGCCGCGGCGCGTCGGCCGGCGTGCTCGTCAAGAACGCCGAGGCGCTCGAAGCGCTGGAGCGCGTGGACACGCTCGTCGTGGACAAGACGGGTACGCTCACGGAGGGCAAGCCGGCCGTGGCCTCGATCGTGCCGTTCGACGAAGCCGACGAGGCGGACGTGCTCCGCGTCGCGGCGAGCCTCGAGCGCGGCAGCGAGCACCCGCTCGCTTCGGCGATCCTCGCAGCAGCGAAGGCACGAGGCCTCTCGCTCGCCCCCGTCACGGACTTCCGATCCCTCACGGGTCGCGGCGTCACGGGTGTCGTCGAGGGCGAGAACGCCGCGCTCGGAAACACGCGTCTTCTCGAGGAGCTCTCGATCACGAACGACGCGGCCCTCACGCGCGCCGAGCCGCTCCGCGCGCGTGGACAAACCGTGGTGTTCGTCGTATGCGGCGGAAAGGTCCTCGGGCTCGTGGGCGTCGCCGATCCGATCAAGAGCTCGGCCAAGGAGGCGCTCACCGCGCTACGCGCCGAGGGCCTCGCGATCGTCATGCTCACGGGCGACAGCCGCAAGACCGCCGAGGCCGTCGCGCGTGAGCTCGGCATCGAAGCCGTCGAGGCCGAGGTCCTGCCCGAGCAGAAGAGCGCCGTCGTCGAGCGCCTCACGAAGAGCGGCAAGATCGTGGCGATGGCCGGCGACGGCGTCAACGATGCACCAGCGCTCGCGCGTGCCGCGGTAGGCATCGCCATGGGCACGGGCACTGACGTGGCCATGGAGAGCGCCGGCGTCACGCTCGTGCGTGGCGATCTGCGTGGCATCGTGCGCGCTCGCCGCCTCTCGCGCGCGACGATGCGTAACATCCGCCAGAACCTCTTCTTCGCCTTCGTCTACAACGGCCTCGGCGTCCCGCTCGCGGCCGGCGTGCTCTACCCGTTCTTCGGCCTCCTCCTGAGCCCCATGATCGCGAGCGCCGCCATGAGCCTGAGCAGCGTTTCGGTGATCGCAAACGCGCTCCGATTGCGCACCACGCGCCTCTGACGCAGAGCGTCGGTCGACCGCTCGGGAGAGCCACGACGACCGTGAAAGCGGCGTGAAGACGAGGGCCACCTCGGGTCGGCTGGCTGAGCCGGGAAAGCCTTCTCCGTCCTGGAAAGAGGGAGCCTCGCATCGCGTGTTGGGCCACGCGTTCCCCCTCCCGTACTGCATCGAGGGTGCTACGCTCTTCGAGGGGCGACGCGCCTGCCGCCGG
>JANMGF010001674.1:0-7101 GCA_031374535.1 Polyangium sp. (in: bacteria) | reverse complement strand
GAGATGCAGGTCCTCAACGTCGAGGCCTTCGAGAAACGCGTCGTTTACAACGTGGCGAAGGCGTACACGAACCAGCTCGACGTGGGGGACGACTACCCCGAACTCGACGACGTGATCGGCATCAGCATCTGCGACTTCGAGCTCTGGCCGCAAAAGGACGGCGCGTCGGTCCCGATGCTCAGCCGGTGGCGTCTGCAGGAGCAGACGAGCGGCGTGCGAGGTTTGCCCGAACTCCAGTTCGTCTTCTTAGAGCTGCCCAAGTACGACACTTCGCGCGAGCCCGAGACGCTCGTGGAGAAGTGGGCATACTTCTTTCGGGAGGCGCGCAACCTGCCGATGATCCCGCCATCACTCCAGCACCCGCCGCTCATCGAGGCGCTCGAGGCCGCACGTACGGCGAGCTTCACGCGCGAGGAATGGGACGCGTACATCGCGGCGGGGATGGCCATCCAGAACGAACGCGGGGCGCTGTCCATGGCGCGACGGGAAGGGCACCAGGAGGGCAGGGCAGAGGGCATTCGCCAGGGGATCGTCGTCACCTGCGACGTGCTCGGCATCGAGATCAACGCCGAGCGCAGCAAGGCCCTCACCTCGCTCGACGTTGCCGGGCTCGAAGCGCTGCTCGCCCACCTGCGGCGCGAACGCCGCTGGCCTTGAAGCTCTAGACCGCGACCCTCTTCCGGATCGCCCGATCCACCGCCTTCGCAATCTCCACCGCCGGCACCACCAGCGCCGACAGGACGAGCAGGATCATCCACTCGTTCGGGTTCATCGCGTAGGTGCGGAAGACGGGGCGAAGGCTCGGCACCAGGATCGCGACGAGGTGGATCCCGGCGCTCGCCAGGCACGCGAGGAACAGAGGTAGGCTCACCAGCGGGCGCGCGATGAACGCGGAGTCGATCGGGCTGCGGCAGCTCCATGCGTGGAAGAGCGGGGAGAGCGCGAGCAGCGAGAACGCAAGCGCACGCGTGCGGAGCAGGCCGTCTTCGTCCTGCGGCGAGAACACATAAAGCGCGACCGCAGCGGCGCCCATGATCCCGCCGACGTAGAGGATCCCGAGGTAGTCGCGACGGTTCAAGAGGCCCTCGCTCGTGTCGCGCGGAGGCTCGCGCATGAGGCCCGGGTCCGGCGGATCGATGCCGAGCGCCAGCGCCGGCAGGCCGTTCGTCACGAGGTTGATCCAGAGGATCATGAGCGGCGTCAAAGGCGGCCACTTGCCGACGAACGACACCACGAACACGGCCACGAGCAGGCCCATGTTCGAGGAGAGCAAAAAGAAAATGAACTTCTGGATGTTGCGGTAGATCGCGCGTCCCTCGCGCACCGCCTCGACGATCGTGGCGAAGTTGTCGTCGGCGAGCACGAGATCAGCCGCCTGGCGCGCGACGTCGGTGCCGCCGAGGCCCATGGCCACGCCGATGTGCGACTCGCGGAGCGCCGGCGCGTCGTTCACGCCGTCGCCCGTCATGGCCACGACGTGGCCCTTCGCCTTGAAAGCGCGCACGATGCGGAGCTTCTGCTCGGCCGTGGTCCGCGCGAAGACGCGCAGGTGCTCGACGCGTTTCGTGAGCTCCTCGTCGTTCATCTTCGCGAGCTCGGAGCCGGTGATCGCCTCGTCGCCTTCGTCCCAGAGCCCGATCTCCTTGGCGATCGCCGTGGCCGTGAGCTTGTGGTCGCCCGTGATCATCACGGCCCGGATGCCCGCGCGTTTGCACAACGCGACGGCTTCCTTCACGCCCGCGCGCGGCGGATCCATCATGCCCACCAGGCCGAGGAACGTGAGCTCTCGCTCGACGTCGCCATCCTCGGGGCCGTCCCGGCGCACGCGACGACAGATCGCCAGCACGCGCAACGCCTTTTCGCTCATCTCCTCCGCGACGGCGGTGATCGTGTGGCGATCCTCCTCCGTCAAGCCACGCACGCCCTCGTCTCCCGCGTACTTCACGCAAAGCGGGAGCAGCACGTCGACGCTGCCTTTCACGTGCGCGATCTCGCGACCGTTCTTGTCGCGCGTGATCACGGTCATGCGCTTGCGGTCGCTGTCGAAGGGCAACTCGTGGACGAACTGGTGCGAAGGGGCGACGGACTCGCGGGCGAGGTTGCCCTTGGCGGCGAGCGCGAGGAGCGCGCCCTCGGTGGGATCACCGACGATGCGCCACTTCTTCGTCTCCTTGTCCTGCTCGAGGTGCGCGTTGTTGCAGAGCGCGGCCGTCGCGAGCGTGTACGTGAGCGGCGCCGGGAGCCTGTCGAGGTCGAGATCGATCTCCTCCTCGTGCCGGAACGCGCCCGCCGGATCGTACCCCTCGCCCGTGACCTGGTAGCGCCTTCCGCCCGCGTAGACGAAACGCACGGTCATCTCGTTCTGCGTGAGCGTGCCCGTCTTGTCCGAGCAGATCACCGTCGCCGCGCCGAGCGTCTCGACCGCCGGCAGCTTGCGCACGATGGCCCCGCGCCGCGCCATGCGTTGCATGCCGAGGGCGAGGGTGATCGTGGTGATCGCGGGCAAACCCTCGGGGATCGCGGCGACCGCGAGGCTCACGGCCTCGAGCAAGAGCTCGTGCCACGGCCTGCCGCCGCGCAAGAAGCCCCAGCCGAGCAGCACGGCCGAGAGCACGAGGCACACGCGAAGGATCGTCGTGCCGAACGACTCCAGGCGCTCCTCGAGCGGCGTCTTCGTCTCGCCGACAGCGCGGATCATCTCGCCGATGCGGCCGAGCTCGGTTCCGCTGCCGGTCGTCGTGATGACGGCGCGCGCCTTGCCACGCACGACCATCGTGCCCGTGAAGACCATGTTCACGCGGTCGCCGAGAGGCGCGTCGGCATCGACGGGCGCGAGGGCATCCTTCGTGGACGCGCTGCTCTCGCCGGTGAGCGCCGCCTCTTCGGTCGCGAGATCGATCGTCTGCACGAGCCGCGCGTCGGCCGCGATCGCGTCGCCTGCCTCGAGCTCGAGCAGATCGCCGGGGACCACCTCCTCGGCCGGGATGACCTTCACCTTGCCGCCGCGGCGCACGCGGGCGGAGGGCGCGCTGAGCTTCTGGAGCGCGTCGAGCGCGGCCTCGGCGCGGCGCTCCTGGTAGTAGCCGAGGAACGCGTTGAGGACGACGATGAGCAGGATCGCGATCGCGTCGCCGAAGCGGTGGAGGATGCTTCCTTCGGCGTCCGTGAAGCCGACGACGACCGCGATCGTCGCCGCCGCGAGCAGCGTGAGGACGAGCGGGTTCGCGAACTGCTCGAGCAGCCGGCGAAGGGTGCTCTTTCGCGGCGGATCCGGCAGCCTGTTCTTGCCGTATTTCTCGAGCCGCGCCGCGGCCTCGGCGTCCTCGAGCCCGCCGCTCGAGCTCGCGCCGAGTCGACCCAGGAGCGCGTCGATGTCCTCTGCGTAAACGAGACCGTCCTTCCCTCCGAGCGCGGGCGGCGCCTTCGAGGCGGGCGCGCGGTGCTCGGTGGGTCGGACGGATCCCGTGCCCGTCGTCCCGGCTTCGCTCATCGTAGGTATTGCTCGGCTAACGCTTCATGCGAGCTTGCTCGCGTTGCTCTTCGGCTTCGAGCTCGGCGAGCGCGGCGGCGAGCTCGTCCTGCTCGGCCTGCGACGGCGGCGCCGGGGCCTGGCCTGCGACACGCACCTGCGCGGGCGGCGCGACCTCCTTCGGCGGCTCGGGGGGCGCGACGCCCATCTTGCGCTTGAGGGCCATGAGATCGTCCTCGGCGCCTGCCGTGGCCTCGAGCTGTCCGAACTTGTGCGCCAGCGTGTCGCCCGAGTACTGCTCGGCGAGCTCGGTGGACGCCTCGGCCTCGGCCTCGATTTGATCGATCTTCGCCGACATGCGGTCGAAGGTCTCGAAGGCGGACGCGTTGTTGAGGCCGGAGAGCGTCTCCTGGATGGCCTTCTGCGCCTCCGCGCGCTTCTTCCGCGCGATGAGGACGTTCTTCTTGCGCTTCGCCTCTTCGATCTTGTTGTTGAGGAGCCGGAGCGCGGTCTTCAGCTGCTCGACCGCTTGCTTCTGCTTCTGCCACTGGTCCTTGTAGGACGTGGCGAGCAGGTCGTGCTCCTTCTTGCGGGCGAGGGCCTCCTTCGCGAGGTTGTCGTCGCCGGCCTTGATCGCGAGCATCGCGCGGCGCTCCCACTCGGCGGCGTTGGCGGCCTCCTGCTCGGCCTGCTTCGCGAGGCGCTTCTCGTCGGCGATCGAGACAGCCACCTGCTTCTTCGCCTCGATGAGCTGGTTGGACATGTCGATGACGACCTGGTGCAGCATCTTCTCGGGGTCTTCCGAGCGGCTGATGAGGTCGTTCAGGTTCGACTTGATGAGGGTGGCTAGGCGCGCGAAAATTCCCATCTCGATTGGCCTCTCGTCGTGAGAGCAAGTCTCTACGGACTGACCGGCGATCCCGGGTCGGCTCGCTCGCTGCGAGCTCGTGGCGAGCTAGGTGGTGGCGAGATCGTGGAGCGTCGGCACATGCCTCGCCAGCGCGAGGTCGAGGTCGCTCAGCGTGGCCTCGAGCTCGTTGAGATCGAGGTTGTCGAGCGGCAAGGCGGCCGAGATCACGACCGTATGATCCTCGATGCCGTAAGCGGCGTGCATCAGATCCGTCGCGTTGTACTCGAGCAAGCGCCGGAACAACTTGTTCTGGTGCTCAGGCTCCTTCGGCACGGCTCCGATCGAGAGGCGCACGGCCAGGATCGGCGGCGCGACGCGGATGGCGATCGGCGGCTGATCCGGGCCTGCGGAGACGATGTACGTTCCGCCGTCGATCTCATAGGGGCGGTTCAGTTGCAGGAGGAAGTTCTCTACGTCCTCGGCGGTTCGCGGCATGGCCGGCCGGAGCGTACAAGCGGAGGGTCCCAGGGTCGAGGGGTGAGCCGTCACTTTTCTCGAGCCCGAGGGCGCGCGTTTCTTCCTTCCAATCTCCAGGGCTTCGCTGGTACCGTCCCGATTCAGGTCAGCTTTTGGGGGCTACGCTCGGACAAGCCGAGCTTCGCCCCCAAACCCCCGGTCCGTGGCGATCCACCCTGGCGACATCCTCGCGGGCTACCGAGTGACCCGCCTCCTCGGCCGCGGCGGCATGGGCGAGGTGTGGGCTGCCCGAAGCGACCTCGACGGCCGTGAAGTCGCCATCAAGGTCCTGCTCGCCCGCGCCGCCGTCAAACCGGATCTCGTGCGGCGCTTCCAGCGCGAAGCCGAGATCACGTCGGCGATCCAGAGCCCCTACGTGTGCAGCCTGCTCGAAGTAGGGCAGACGCCCGACGGCGCACATCTGCTCGTGTTCGAGAAGCTCGAAGGCGAGAGCCTGGCCGATCGGCTGAAGCGCGAGCAGTACCTGCCGTTCTCCGAGGTCTTCCCGCTCATCGAGGACGTGCTTTGTGGGCTCGGCGCGGCGCACGCGGCGGACGTCATCCATCGGGATCTCAAGCCCGGCAACATCTTCCTCGAGCGCACGGCGTACCCCGAGCGGCCCGAGCGGGCGAAGATCCTGGACTTCGGGATCTCGAAGCTCAAGCGCGGCGGCGGCGAGCAACACGAGCCCACGCTGACGGCCTTCGACGCGACGCTGGGATCGTTCGCGTACATGGCGCCCGAGCAGGTGCGCGGGGCCGCGCGGGCCGACGAACGAGCGGACATTTACGCGGTCGGCGCGGTCGCGTTCCGCGCGCTCAGCGGGCGTCTCCCGTTCGAGGGGACCACGGCGGCGCTGCTCGTGGCGATGAAGCTCGAGCGGCAAGCGCCGAGCCTGACGGAGGCGACGGGCGACAGGTGGCCCACGGGGATCGAACGATTCCTGGAGCGCGCGCTCGAGCGCAAACCGGACAACCGGTTCGGCTCGGCGCGCGAGGCGCTCGACGCGTGGCGTACGTTGGCCCCCGGGAGTCGGGCGCTTCCGCCGGTGCGGCCCCCGGAGCCGTCGTCGCTCATCGCACTCCCGCCCGATCCGCCGACGGTCGCGGACGAGGGCGACGAGGCCGTGAACCAGGACGATCAGCCCACGTGGGTCGATCATCCGCCCACGGCGACGGGAGATACGCCAGTCGACGCTCGGGGGCTACGCTCGGGCCAGCCGAGCTACGCCCCCGAACCCCCGGTTCTCTCACCGGCGCCGGAGCTGCCCGTGGATCCGGTACGAGGACGCAGGACCGTTCGGTGACCGAACTCGTGGTGACGACGTGAACGACGCGACCGTCCTTTCACGCAACAAGGTCGAGGTCCGTGGAGGCCGCCTCAAGATCGGCAAGGCGGGCTGGGTCGAGGTGGGCACCGAGCCGGTGATCGTCGGCCGCAACGCCCAGTGCCGTATCGTGCTCGAGGACGCGAAGATCAGCGCGGTCCATGCGGAGCTCGTGGCCACCGAGCAGGGCGTGCGGGTGCGTGATCTCGGCAGCAGGAACGGCACCTTCGCGGGCGGCGTGCGTGTCGGCGAGGTCTACCTGCTCGCGGCGTGCAAGCTCCGGCTCGGCGAGACCGAGCTCTCCTTCGAGCCAGCGCGGCCCGAGCGCATCGTGGTGCCCGCGATCCCCGCCTTCGGCCCGCTCGTCGCGCAGAGCGCGGGCATGCGTGGCATCTTCGAGAAGCTCACGAAGGTCGGGCAGACGGATCTGACCGTGCTCATCACGGGCGAGACCGGCACGGGCAAGGAGGTCGTGGCGCAGGCCATCCATCAGGCCAGCACGCGCGCCAAAAAACCGTTCGTCGTGGTCGATTGTGGATCGATCCCGCCGAGCCTCTCCGAGGCCACGCTTTTTGGTCACGAGCGCGGCGCGTTCACCGGCGCGGTCGACAAACGCCTCTCCCCCTTCGTGGAGGCCGAGGGCGGGACGATCTTCCTCGACGAGCTCGGCGAGCTGCCGATCGAGGTGCAACCGAAGCTCCTCCGCGCGCTCGCGGAGAGGCGCATCAAGAGCGTGGGCGGATCCTCGTACCGCGAGGTCGACGTCCGTGTGCTCGCGGCGACGCGGCGTGATCTCGTGCGGGCCGTGAACACCGGCGCGTTCCGGAGCGATCTTTACTTCCGCGTCGCGCAGGTGCGCGTCGAGCTGCCCGCGCTGCGCCAGAGGCTCGAGGACATCCCGGTGCTCGTGCGCCGCATGCTCCGGGATCTCGGCGGCGA
>JANMGF010001648.1:0-5572 GCA_031374535.1 Polyangium sp. (in: bacteria) | reverse complement strand
GGGCATGTGCCGGATGCGCTGGTCCATCGGCTCTTCGCGGGCGCGGATATCGTGGTCGTGCCTTCGCGTTACGAGCCTTGTGGCCTCGTGCAGCTCTACGCGCAGCGGTACGGCGCGCTCCCGGTGGCTTGTCGCGTCGGCGGGATCGTCGACACCATCGTCGATTGCGACGCGGCCCTCGAGACCGGCACGGGGTTCCTCTACGACAAACCGACCGCGACGAGCCTCGTCGGTGCGGTGCAGCGTGCCCTCGCCGCGATGACCTCGCCCCGCTGGCCCGCGCTCCGGCGCCGGGTGATGCGGCTCGACCTCGGCTGGGATCGCCCGGCCCGTCGTTACGTGCACGTCTACCGCTCGGCGATCGCCAAACGCGTCGCGTAGGCTCGCCTCGGATCCCGGGCCGCGTCTTCGTTGGCCTCCGCGTTGGCCTCTGCGTTGGCCTCTGCGTTGGAAAGATGCGGCGCGGCGACGCTTCGTAGTACAGTGCGATCGCCCTCCCGGGCGCTTGTGTCCCAGAACGTCGAATTCTTCGTCTCCGAGCAGGGTAAGATCCGCGGGCCCGTGCGGCTGGAGTTGATCCGTCGCGAGGTCAGCTCGGGTGTGTTGAAGGACGCCCTCTTCCGCATGGAAGGGTGCAAGCGTTTCCTCTCCGGCTCGGCGTGGGACCCGCTCTCCGACCTCTATTCGTCGCCGAGCCCGCCCGATCCGCCCGACGGCGTGGTCGCCGAGGCGTTGCCCCGGGATCTCGCCAAGCTCGAGCCCCAGGCCCGGGACAAACTCCTCTGGTTCGTCGAGGATACCGACGGCGTGATGGGCCCCGTGACGGGCGCGTTCGTGGTGCGAGGCCTCATGACGGGCCGGATCCCGATCTCCTCGGGCGTCGCGCTCGTCAGCGTGCCCGGCTGGATCCGTGGCACGGCCGTGTTCCCCGCGGCGCTCGAGGGGCAGACGGCGATCCGCAAGCGCCCGCTCTCCACGTTCACGTGCCCGTATTGCATGGAGCCCGTGATGGTCGGCAGCACGAATTGCCTGATGTGCGCCGAGCCCGTGGGCATCGTGGAGCCGCCGCTCGGCGTCGCGCGTGTCCTCGGCCTCGTGCTCGCCGGGCTCGTGCTCGTGCTCGCGCCGCTCGCCGGATCTGCGTTCTCCGTGCGTGGAGATGGACGCGGCGCGGGGGTCCTCGCTCCGCCGACAAACGTGGCTCCTTCCCCGGGCGTCTCTTCGCTCCCTCTGCCCGGTGTTTCGCCGGCTTCGAGCGCTTCCGTCGCTATGAGCGCGCCTCTGGCCCCGGGAGTCGATGCGCCGGCCGAGCCCGTCCCCGCGGCACGAAAACGCCTTCAAGGAAAGGTCGCGGCGAAGATCGACGTCGCCGCCGACGCCGAGGCGGCCATCCTCCTTCCGCAAGGACACGTCGCCGTCGCGCGTCGTGCGGCGCTCGACGTCGTGGATCCTCGGAGCGGGGTCGTCGTGACGAGCTCGCGCGAGGCGCAATCCGCCCGCGTGATCGAGCGGGTCGGCGGCGTCCTTTATGCGCTCGGCGGCACGCGCATCGCCGCGCTCGAGTCCGACAGCCTCCGCGTCCTGCGCTGGATCGAGCCACGCGCCGCGCTCCTCCCGGGCGCCTCCTCGTCCGCCGCCGGCCTCGCGATTTTCCCTTCGCCCGCCGATCGCAGCGTCGTCGTCGTGGGCACCGAGCATCACGTCGAGATCGCGCGTTTCCGTTTTGGCGGCGCCATTCCCGGCGCTGTCGCCCTCGACGAAGAGGGAACGTGGGCCGTCGCTTCCACAGCCGATCCACGCCCGCGCGCTTTTGCTGATGCCATCGAGGTCTTCGCGCCCCGCGACCCGCCGAGCGCGCAGCTCGTGCGACGCGTCTCGCTCGGGGATCCCGTCGCGGCGCTCGCCGTCAAATCCGGTTTTGTTTTCGTCGCGCTTGGCTCCTCGCGGATCGCGCGCGTCGTGCTCGACGGAAAAGGGCTGCTCGGCCCGCCTGATCTTTCGCGCGAGACCTGCACGGATCCGGTGTTCATCCGGGCCGCGCCACGCACGCTCGTCGTGGGTTGCAGAGCGGGCCACGCGCTCTCGTTGCATGCGCCGGCCACGCTCGCGCAGGACACGCGCGTCGAGTTCGGCAGCCCTGTCGTCGCCTTGGAGGTCTCGCCCGCGGGGGACCAGGCGATCGTCGTGACCGGCGCGCCGGCTCCCGGCGTGTTCATCGTGGATCTCGCGACGGGGGAGCCTTTGCGGGTCGAGGTCACCGACGAGGTCACGAGCGTCCGTTTCGGCAAGGATTCCAGCAGCGCGGCGGCGTTTTCGGCGCGCGCGCGCCGCGTGTGGGTGCTCCAGTGAGCAAGACGAAGTGCCCCAGGTGCGGCTCGCTCTCGATCCGACCGGGCGCGACGAAGTGCCCCTCGTGCCGTGCCTGGGTGAGCTCGCCCAAGCTCTCGCGGAGCCGCGTGCGCCTCGGTCCGCTTGGGCTCGTGCTCCTCGCGGCTGGGCTCGGCGGCTTTGGGATGCTCGCTGGGGGCGCGGCCGTGCTCGCCTCGCAGGGCCGCCTCGGCGCCTCACGCGCGCCCGTCGGGGCCTTGCCATCGTCGCCGTCCTCGTCGCCAGCCGTTTCCGCTGCGCCGGCCTCGTCAGGGGCACCTTCGGCTCCCGCGGCGCCGGGCGCGGACGTTTCGCCGCCGCAGGCGAACGAGGCCCCCGCCGCGTTCGCCGTGTCCGGGGCGGTTCGTCTCGATTCGCCGCCTGCCGATGCCGTCGTTTCCGACGACGAATCGATGCTTTTTGTCCTTTGCGACGACGGCACGCTCCGGGCGCACGCCGCGGATACGGGCGCGGAAAAACGCCGGGTGCGCCTTCCGGGCAAGGGCACATCGCTCCGGCGCCTCCCGTCCGGCCGGCTCGCCGTGCTGGGCCTCGCCGCGACCTTGCCCGTCGTCGACACGGCTTCCTGGCTCTCGGACGCGGCGCCGACGGTGTTCCTGAAGAAGCTCGACGTGAAGGGCGCCCTCGACGTCGCGGCGGTCGGTGAGGCCTCCACGCCTGTACTCGTCGTCGCCAGCTCCCAGGGCAGCCGCGTCGTTCGGTTTGGGGGGCCCGAGCATGCAGCCGATGGCGAGCTCACCTTCGTGTCCCCGATCCGCGGCCTTGCGCCGCTCGGCAACGATCGCCTCCTCGTGCTTCTCGACGGGCGCGCGCCCACCGAGCCAGGATCCGTGATCCTGCTCGATCCGGCGACGCGGCCGTTCGGCGGGGCGCGGGCTGCGTGGTCGTCGCTCCTCGAGCCACGCGCCTCGGCGGTACCCCGGCAAGCTTCGTCCGATCGTGCCTTGCTTTTTGATCGGGCGACGGCGCAGGTCGTTCGTTTTTCGCGGGAGGGAGATCCGCGCCTCGCGCCCGCGGGTCCGCAGCCGATCGCCGCATTCCCATGGCCCGGGGATCGTGCCGTGGTGATTGGCGCGGCGGGGGAGGGGACGCTCGCTTCGTTTCTGCGGAGGGAGGTCCTCGCGACCGTGGCGCTCGGCGGTGTCCCTTCTTCGGCGGCGCTTTCGCCCGAGGGCCGCACGATCCTCGTGGCGCTCGGCGGTGGACTGCGGGGCCGGGGCGCGACGACGGTGGCGCTTGGGGGCGAGCCGCTTCGCGTCCTTTCGACACTGCAAACGGGGGAGGGATCCCACGTGGTCTCCGTGGCGCCCAGTGGTCGTCTTGCCCTGGTGGCGGCGACGTGGGGGCGCGTCGTGACGGTCTTGCGACGCCCGTAGCCACGCGCGCGATCCTTGGGCGCTCCGTCTTTTTTTTGCGCCAACTGCACCTCGAGATCGGCGAAACTGACCGTGGCGTCCCGCTCGGGGCCTTACCTTGGAGACTTCCGATGACCATGTCCGCGACTTCCCTCGGCAGGAGCAAGGCTCGCTCATTCGGGCTCGCGTCGATCCTCGCGCTCGTGGGCGTGATGGTGGCGCCTATTCCTGGGTGTCTCGACGAGACGGGGAGCAGCCCGTCCGGGGCCGGTGGCGGCAACGCCGGGTGCGCCGAGGGGGACGAGAAAGAGCTGAGCAGCGGCGACTGCGTGAAAGAGCGCTGCGTCAGCGGTAGCTACCAGGAGGTCGCCGACGGCGACGACATGCCGGACGACGGGAACGAATGCACGGACGACGCGTGCAACGGCACGACGCCGGCGTTCACGAACAAGGCGTCCGGCGCTGATTGCGGCATGGGCTCGAAGTGCGACGGCATGGGGGCCTGCAAGTGCATGGCCGCCGCAGATTGCGGCATGGACAACGAGTGTCGTACGTGGGAGTGCGCCTCGACCGGCACTTGCAGCTCGACGAATGCCGCGCAAGGCACCGCGCTCATGGGCATGCAGACGGCGGGCGATTGCAAGGTCTGGCAGTGCAATGGCATGGGTGGCGTCGAGGAGGTCGCGACGATTGATCCCGAGGACGACGCCAACAGTTGCACGGTGGACGCGTGTAATCCGAACGGCACGACGACCCACACCGAGGCCCAGGTCGGCTCCCCCTGCGCGAAATCCGACGCGCCGGGTGGGGACGGCAAGTGCATCGCCGGCAATCCGGGCCTTCAGTGCGTGGATTGCGTGAATGCGAACGAGTGCGGCAATGGGGGCGAGTGGAACTGCCACCAGAACACCTGCTACAGCTGCAAGGACAACACGACGAACGGCAACGAGACCGGCACCGACTGCGGCGGCGATTGCACCTGGTGTCCGAATGGCGAGGGGTGTCTCGGGCCCGCCGATTGTCTGAGCGGCATCTGCGACGACGCCAGCAAGACGTGCGTGAGCTGCGACGACGGGGCCCAGAACGGCAACGAGACCGGCGTCGACTGCGGGGGGCCCGATTGCAAGAAGTGCGTCGGCGAGGCGTGCGTCGCGAATGGGGATTGCGCCATTGACCGTTGCCGCGACGGATTCTGCTGTGCAAACGCGTGCACGGGTACGTGCAAGACGTGCGGAATGACGGGCAGCGAGGGCCAGTGCGTCGACGTCGCCTTCATGGTCGAGGATACGAACGCGACCACGACCTGCATGGGGACCTCGGCATGTGATGGCGCGGGCTCGTGCCTGCTGAAGAACGGCCAGCCTTGCGGGGGCGATGGCGATTGCCTCAGCAACGACTGCGCCGGCGGCCCCAAGTCCTGCCAGCCCTGAGCTACGACCCCTGGAATCGAGAGATTTTACCATGCAACGCCCCCGCTTTTTTTCCAAGCTCCTCGCGACGCTCGTCGTGGCCACCGCCGTCGTGCAGGCCTCCTCCTGCGCGCTCGACACCAATGGCTCCGAGACCGTGGCGCCCACGGAGCCCTGCCAGACCGCCGCCAACTGCAACGACCAGAGCGCCTGCACGGTCGATACGTGCAGCGACGCGAAGATCTGCGTCTACACGCCGATCGACGACGGCCCGAACCCGGCGCAGACCGTCGGCGATTGCAAGCGGATCGATTGCGCGGCCGGCGTCGAGGTGCCCGTCAACGACGGCGCCGACGTCCCGGACGACAACGAGCCCTGCACCAGCGACGCTTGCAACGGCGGCACGCCGAGCAACACGGC
>JANMGF010001644.1:0-1827 GCA_031374535.1 Polyangium sp. (in: bacteria) | reverse complement strand
CCTCGACGAGCCAGCGGCGGCCGCGGACGCGTACGAACTGGCCTCGGCCGGGGAGAAGGTCGGTGGTGTCCATCGGAGGGGCGGGAGGATAGATCACAGGAGGGGCGGATGGGGAGAGGGACAGCGCAAGCCGGGCTTCGGCAGGTTGTGCCCGTGGGCACCGAAGACCAACGCTTCCGCGTAGAGCTGCCCCGCGAGGACGGCGAGCAGAGGCGGGACGGCGAACCGACCGATCACGTCCGCGACCGTGCGCACGCCTCGAACCGTACGACCGGAGCCTTCGGGCCTTGGGAAAGCGGGATCGCGAGGGATGGGGCGGCAGAGGCGTACGGGACTGCTGCGCGGAAAAGGGCTGACGTGTAGAACTCTTTCGCTGGCGCAGCGCGGCAATGCCTCGATGCGCCTCCGGTGCGCCGCCGACATGGGTCCCTCGGGCATCGGCATTCACCCCAGCCTGAGCGCCACCTATGCCGTGTTTTCACCATTCTGGAGATTCGGTCGGACGAAGAGGTCGAGCGGATCCTCGCGATTGCGAGCGCGGGCGGCGAGGGCAGGCCGCGGTCGTCGTCGACGTCGGCCGGGAGGGTGTCGCCGGATTGGTTCCGCAGCCGAAGTTCAAGAAGAGCTTCTCGCCTGCGAAGATGTGGCTTCCATAATCACAATGGAAGGGCGGCTCGATCTCGGCGTTCGGCCCGATCCGGCCAAAAAGATCCGCGAGGAGCGCGGCCCTCCGGTCAGCCTCGTCCTCGTGAATTCCGTTGTACTCCCGGGTGAGGCGCCGGGCGCGGCGCCGCGATGTACGGCCTCTTGGCAGCGGCGCGACGGGCCGCGTATGCTCCGCCGCCCACGGCGACCTGCCGCCGGAAGGATCCAATGGACCGACTCACCACGATGACCGTCTTCCGCGCCGTCGCCGAGGCGGGCAGCTTTGCAGGCGCCGCGCGCAGGCTCCGCCTGTCGAATGGGGCCGTGAGCAAGCACATCTCGGCCCTCGAGGACGCCCTCGGCGCGCGCCTCATCCACCGCACGACACGCAGGCTCGCGCTCACCGAGGTCGGCCAGAGTTATTACAAGCGGTGCGCGCGGATCCTCGACGAAATCGAGGCCATGGAGCGCGACGCGGGCAGCGAGAATGCCGCGCCGCGCGGCCTCTTGCGCGTGGGCGCGCCCATGTCGTTCGGCCTCCTCCACCTCGCGCCGGCCCTGCCGGACCTGCTCGCGGCCCACCCGGAGCTCGAAGTCGGCCTCGAGCTCGACGACCGGTTCGTCGACCTGGTCGATGAGCGGATCGACGTCGCGCTCCGCATCATGACCTCCCTGCCCGACTCGTCCTACGCAGCCGCGAAGATCGCCCCGATCCGCAGCGCGCTCTGCGCCGCGCCCGCATACCTCGCGCGTGCAGGGACGCCGCGCTCGCCCGAGGAGCTCGCGGGGCACGTATTCGTGGTGTACAGCCTCTCGCGGTCGCCCGGCCATTACGTGATCGAGGGCCCGGACGGACCCCACGAGATCCGCGTCACGGGGCGCATCACCGCGAACAGCAGCATCGCGCTGCGCGAGGCGCTCGCCGCGGGCGTGGGCATCGGGGTCGTGCCGACGTTCGTGGTCGGCGAGGCGCTTCGCGACGGGACCCTCGTGCGTGTGCTCGACGAATACGAGCCGCGCGGGCACACGCTGCACGCCGTCTATCCGGCCGCCCAGAAAGTGCCGGCCAAGGTGCGGGCTTTCATGGACTTCTTGCGACAGCGATTCGGCGGCGAGCCCCCCTGGGACCGAGACGTCTTCCCGCCGCGCAAGGAGCGCGCCCGGCGCTCATGACGTGACGCC
>JANMGF010001643.1:0-5294 GCA_031374535.1 Polyangium sp. (in: bacteria) | reverse complement strand
TGGATGGCCTCGATGATGCGGTATTTTCGCCCCTCGCTCTTGATCGTCAGCTCGTCGTTCCGGAGGTCGACCCTGTCCTCCACCAACCACTCGTCGAGCGAGACCTGCGGGAAAAACACGCGATTCTTCATGGACGGCGCGCAGTCTACATGGTTCGGCCCTGCCGCCCAACCAAAGCCGTTCCGAACGTGCGTGGTGGGGGGGGTTCACCCCCGGAGGCCGATCAGGTCGACGCCGCGGGCGGGGGCTGGTTCGAATCGCTGGCGAGCAAGCTCGCGCGGAGGCGACGCGGCAGGTGCCACAAAGACTCCAGGATCCCCAGGGTCACGTAGCAGCCGAGCAGCCAAACCAGCACGAACGCCGGCTGCATCTTCAAGGACACGGCCACGCTCGATCCGATCATGAACGCGACGAGCAGTCCCGTGCGCACGTCGAGCTTCACGTCCTTGAAGGAGCGGAAGCGGATCGTCGACACCATCAGCGTCGACAGGAACAACGTCACGCACAGCATCATCACGGTGTACTCGGCGCGGCCGAGGAGCCCACCGGCGGCGTGGCTCGCCACGATGAGCGAGACCAGGATGCCCGCGGCGCCCGGGATCGGCAGGCCCACGATGTACTTCGACGGCTTCGAGGGTTTGCCGTCGTCGCCCGTGCTGAGCACGTTGAAGCGCGCGAGCCGCACCGCGCCGGCCGCCGTGAACAGGAACGACACGACGAGGCCAAGCGTGCCGAGGCGGTGCAGCGACATCTGGAAAACGAGCAGCGACGGCGCCACGCCGAACGACACGACGTCGGCGAGCGAGTCGATCTGCAAGCCCCACCCGCTTTGCGTCTTCGGCGCGCGCGCGACGCGGCCGTCGAGCGTGTCGAAGAACATGGCGAAGACGATGAGGAGCGCTGCCCGATAGAAGTCCGCCTCGCCTTGCGCCGCAGCCGAGGTGCGGATGCTGTCGAAGCCGCAGAAAATGCTCGTCAGCGTGATCATGTTCGGCAGCAAGAAGAGGGTCTTCTTCAGCTCGAACTTCCGCAGCCGGATACCCTTCCCCATCGTCCCTCTTCTCCAGCGCATAGGAGAACGAGCGTAACGAGACCACGCTCGGAGACGCAAGCGTCGGCGGAGGAGCGGTCACAGATCGTCCGAGGCTCGGAAGCGCGTTACGCACCGAGGTCCGCTCCGCGGATGGAAGTGGATACGCCGCTTCGCACCCGGCGGCCGGATCGCCAGCGCCTTGACGCGACACCCACCCGCAGGATCGTCCGCGGGTGAACCAACTCGTTTGTGTTCCAATGATCGTGCGAGCACCACGCACGCGTGGAGGCGCCGCGCCTACGAAGATCGTTTCTTCGTGCTGGTCGCGCGTCGCCGCTTGGTGGCTTTTTTCGTCGCCTTCGCCGTCGCCTTCGCCGTCGCCTTCGCCGGCGCCTTCGTCGTCTTCGTCGGCAGCAGCCGTAGCAGGGGCGCGGGCCGGACCTCGGGGAGCGGGGGCATGTCCTTCAGGATGTCCTTGACCATCTTGCGGATCGTCCCGCGCCCGAGGTGACGCGTCAGGTCCACGAGCTTCTGGCGATCGCCTTGCTCGGGGAACGTGAGGAGATCGAGCACGTTCACCTCGAGCCTGTCGGCGAGGACCTTCAGCGTGTGGATCGTGGGCCTCGCCAACCCTCGCTCCAGGTTCGACAGGTGGCCCTTCGAGCCGAGCTCGCTCTCGTACGCGAGCCGCTCCATCGTGAGGCCTTGTTCCTCGCGGAGCTGCTTGATGCGGGTACCGACCTCGAGGGCGAATGGATCTGGCTCGCGTCTTCGCGGCATGTAGGCACGGTACCTAAACGCGCACGTGGACTGGTTTTCCTAGACAAACTTCCGTCCGGGCCCATCAAACAGCTTCTTTTGAAGCCCCATGTGCCGGTACGGACGCCCCGTACGTCCCGCTCCGCCCGCGCTTTCGACTCGCTTCGCGCCGATGGGGCGCCCCCTTCCGCCGGGCTCGCGCATCCATTGGAAAGCGCGGGCGAGTCGAGGGCCATGGGGCCTCTCGGCTCGAGAGGGACGGGGTCCCGGCGGTGAGGTCGGATGTTTCGGACGACATCGGGCTTGCCCAGGGCCGGGGCCCCGATCGCGTCAGGAGGGGGATGGATGCTGTCAGTCGATGTGGCGCATGGCGTGGATGCAGGGATGTTCGTCCGTGATTATCACCCTTCCGCGCAGGGCACTCCGCTCGTGTACCTGCACGGGCTCGCCGGGCATGGGCTCGTCTTCGAGGCCGTCGCGCTGCACCCGCGGCTCGCCTCGCACCGCCACGTCGTGCCCGATCTACCAGGGCATGGCCGGAGCATCCCGGCCCCGAGACCCACGCCGCTCGCGGCCTTCGCCGATCACTTCGCCCGCTGGATGACGAGCCGCTTCGGCGAACGCGTGGCGCTCGTGGGGCACGGTCTCGGCGGGACGATCGCCATGCTCGTCGCCGAACGCCATCCCGGCCTCGTCCGTGCGGTCGTCGACGTCGACGGTCCGAAGTCCCCGGACGACTGCGGCTACCTCCGTCCCGCGGCGGAGCGGACGCTCACCGAGCTCGGCTCCACGGGCATCGGCGCGTTCCGCGACGCGGTGCGGAGCGCCTCGAAAGGCTCCTCCATCGCGGTAGAAGATCAGGGCCGCGTCCCTTGCGACGCTCGTTTGCTCCACGCGTGGGCCCGCGATCTCATGATGCTCGCCGGCGATGGGTCCCTCGCGTCGAGGCTCGCTCGTTTGTCCGTGCCCGCGTTGTTCGTCACGGGCAGCCGCGGCGGCACCTCAGCGCGCTCGCTCGAGCTCCTCGCCGAGGCGCACGTGGTCGTGGCGGAGATGCCCGACGCCGGCCCTTCGCCGTTCCTCGATCGTCCGCACGAGCTCGCGTCCATCCTGAGCGATTTTCTGCGCTGGCAGACGTCCTGAACCTTCCCGCGGGCGCCGCAAAGCCCCGAGGGTACCGGAACGGCGGCGCCGACGAACCGCTCGTTACGCCCGGACGAGCACGACCTCGCGGCCCGCCGGCGTCTTCTCTTTCACGGCGCCGAGCCGCTGCGAGACCGGCGAGACGCCCTTGCGTCGATCGAACACCACGAGCCAGCCGTTCTCGATGCCGAGCCGCGCGAGCGCCTCGTCGACCTGGGCGAGCCCCTCGGCCACCGGATCGGCGTCCGGATCGCGCCGCACCTTCACCACGAGCGCGACCGCCGAGCCGCCCTGCCGGATGCACACGTCCATGCGGCCGCGGCCGATCGCGTAAACACGCTCGATGAGCCCGCCGCTCTTCACGACCCGGTTCAAAAAAGCCGTGAGCACGAGCGGCGAGAGCTCGCCATAGGGAGCGCTCGAGAACAATGCGTCGCCGTGTTTTCGCCAAAAATCGAGGAAGGCTTCGAGCAAACGGTCCGCGTCGAGCCGCCCATCGGCCCCGACCCAGGCCGGCTGTCCGACCGGGAACACCGAACGCACCGCGCCCGGCAGGATCCGCGCGACGAGGCCGACGAAAATCGGGTTGGCGATCACGAGCGAGCCGTCGGTCGTGCGCCGGACGACGCCGAGATCGAGGGCCACCCGCACGTCTTCGGCAGGCGGCTCCCGCGTCGACTCGGCCATGATCTGCTCGAGCGCCGCGCGGAGCTTCGGATCCCGCATCCGATCGACGATCTCGTCGAGGAGCCCGCCCCTTCGATCCAGCAGGAGATCCTTCGCCCGCTCGATGTCGCTCGCCGTCAGCGGACCCTTGCGCCCCTCGGTGGCGTCGACGATCCGCTGCATCAACGCGTTGACCAGGAACGGATGACCTTGGGTGAGCTCGTAGGCGCGGTCGATGGCCCCGGGCAACATCTCGAGCCCCGTCCGCTCCTCGACGCCCGCGAGCAACGTGGCGACGTCGCTCCGCGCGAGCCCGTGGAGCGGGAGCACCTCGGCATCGAGCCCGTTCGAGCTCGCAGGCGCCCGCGTGCTCGACGGCGGCTGCCCCGCGTCGAGCTCGTGAGGCTCTCGCAACGAGGCGAACCCGATCGACCAAGGGAAGCCCCGCGGGCGCCGCGGTTTGCCGGCGCGGATCTGGCGGACCAGCGAGACCCGCACGTCTCTCGACAAAGTGTCGAGGCCGTCGAGGAAAATCACCAGCGGTCGAGGCGCATTCTGGGCGAACGCCGAGAGCGCCGCGCCGATGCGGTTCCCTTGGGGCGCCTCTGGCCAGCGAGGGACGGCGATGTCCGCCGGCAGGTAGGCCGCGAGGTCGTACCGCCACGAGTCGAGCATCGCGAGCTCGGCTGCGTCGATGCGGACGAGCGCGGCCCCGGGCTCGAGCGAGAGAACCGCTGCCACGTACTTGCCCTCACGGTTCAGCACGGCCGCGAGATCGAGCAGCGCGGTCGTTTTGCCCATTTGCATGGGCGCATGGAGGATGAAATAACTGCCCTGCTCGATAATTTCCCGGACGCCGGGGACACGGGAGAGCGCAGAAACCGTGTGGTGGCGTGCTGGATCGTTCGGGCCAGCCGTGTTGAAGCGGCGGGACATGCGTGGAGGATCCCAGTGCGATGGTGGGGCGTCAAGCGAACCCAGGCCGCAGCACGGCCCCCACGCGGCGCTCTTCCACGAAGCGTATTTCGTGCTGCGTGATGGCGTCCCTGCGCACGAGCATCCCGATGCGCGCGAGCCATGTCGATACCTCGCGCGCGCATCGGGAGGTGGGCTTGCCATCACCACGCGTCGTGGTACGCACGAACATCGAGCCCGGCCGAAGGCCTTGGTGCTCCCGGCATGGCGCTCCGGTGACCACACGCGCCTCCCTTGCTCGACGTCTCCTCCCTGCGCTGGACCTCTCGTGACGAGGTCGGCGAACAGCTCCTCCCCTGGCTCGATCTCCCCGGCCGTGCAGGGCAATGCGCCGCGCGCCTGCTCTCGTTCCTCGCGCCGCCCGCGCGGGTCCCCGCGCTGACCCAGATCGCGCTCGATCCCGGCTTCCCCTTCTGGCATCGCGTCTATGCGCTCCGCGGACTCACGCGGGCCGGCGCGACCTTGCCCGATGAAGTGCTCACGCGTCTCTTCGAGGAGATCGTGACGGACGAACCTGCCGAGGACCTCGCAAACGCGGCGCCTGTCCCCACGACGACCCCGTCCCTCACCGAGATCCTCCCTTTCGTCGGCGCGCGCCTCGCGGCTTTGATCACGCGCCTCGATCGCCTGCGCCCCGCGACGCTTCGCGCGTGGCTCACCTCCATGATCTCCCTCGAGGACAAACCCAGCCCCGACCTCGAAGCCTGGCTCGTCGAGG
>JANMGF010001632.1:0-4492 GCA_031374535.1 Polyangium sp. (in: bacteria) | reverse complement strand
CCTCGACGAGCTCCATGACGATGTAGGGCAGACCTGGGACGAGCTCGCCTGCGTCGATCACCTCGGGCACGTGGGGTGGACCCACGAGGCGCAGCGCCACGAGCTCGTGGGCGAGCCGTTGCGCCGCGCCGACCCGGTCGTCTCGCGCGAGCTTGATGGCCACGCGGCGACGCGCGGCGGCCTCGGACGACGATGTCGCGAGGACCGCCGCGTACACCATGCCAAACCCGCCGCGGCCGAGCAGGCGCTCGGTGCGGTACCCCCGGAAATGGGGGAGCGGCGGCGGGTCGGGTTCGGGCGAGAGCTCCGGCGCCGTGTCCCCTTCGGGTGGACGACCGTGCTCCGTGCACCCTGCCACGCCCACCCGCATTCCGCACGTAGCGCAACGCGATCCCTTCCGTCCCTGACGGGCGTTCGCGTCGAGATCCGGCGGTGGGGGTGGCGTGAACATCGTTACGGCAGGAAAACCGTGATCACATACTCCGTTTTCCCACCGGAAGGAACCCCAGATTCCGGTACGGCGCACCCTGGATGGTAGCGGTCCGCCCCGACGAGGGCGTCGCATTGGTCGGCGCACGCTCCGGTGATCTCGATGATACCGCAGCCGATCCGCTCGCCGTCGGGGGCTTCGGCCCCGGCCGCGCAATCACGCGCCTTGGTTCGTGATCGGTCCACGTTCGCCGGGTCGTAGCAGGTCCGGAGATAGGGCTCCGGGACGAAGACGTTCCCCCAGAACGCCCCCTCCTCGTACGCGAATGTCTCGATTTCCACGTCGTCCGTTCCCGCAAGCGCGTCCGCGGATCCACGCATCGAGATTTCCACCACTCGACTGTGTCGATTCGTACGAGCGCCGAGGCATGCCGACACCCACTGCTGACCCGCCTCGTCGAGCGACCCCTTCGCCCAGGACTCTGCGAGCCCCACGGCGCCGCGGTACGTTTCGTCGTGGACGCGCCCGAGCTCGTCCGTCCAGAAGAACGAGATATCCTGGTCGGGTCCGAGGGCGCAGCCCACGGCATACCGCAGGAACGATCGCGCGAGGTCCCCGTCCTCCGAGGGATCCTCGATAGCGGCGCGCGCGCTCGCCGCCATGCCCCCGAGGGACAGTGGCCCCTTCGCGAAGTCACCTCCCACCACGAGCGCTTCGGGCGAGAGCGCGTTCAGAATATTGATCCGGTGCTGGGCATCGCCCACCACCTCGCTGTTGTCCTCCAGTCCTTCCGGCTGCCCCGTGCAGCCGACGAACGGTAGAATCGTTATGAGCACGAACGGAAAAAATGTGGCCATTGATTTCCGAGACATGTACCCCCCCCGTCTCAGAGATTCCCCTCACGATAGCGCGAAACCGGGAGCCGGCACAGGACCCGGCGAACTTGGAGTACGGGCGTCCTGCGAACGGGAAATCATTGACCTCGTTGTCAGGAGATACCCTGACGTCGCTCTAGGGTCGGGGGGTCAGGCGCTTCCCCACGCGCTTCGTGAAATGCCTGATTCGATCGCGCATCGCGCAATGAATCGTGGTTCCCGGAGAAGGCGGATACCTCGGAATTCGGTTGCCGAAACGGTGCACTTCGAGTCATACCCGTGGGCACGGGATCGTGGGCGCACCGGGGGAGGACATGATGGGACGATCAGGGCTTCTTGGCGGGAGCGTGATGAGCGGCGGGGAGGATCAAGACGATCGCCCCCTTATCGTGGGGACATCGGTCGGCAGCTACGTCATCGATCGGCTGGTCGCGCGGGGCGGATGCGGCTCGGTCTATCGCGCGCATGCGCCGGGACGCGCCGAGCCCGTGGCCATCAAGGTCCTTCATCCCACGCTCGCGCCGCTTCCCAAGATGATCGAGCGGTTCGTCCGCGAGGTCGAGCTTCTGCGCCGCATCCGGCACCCGAACATCGTCGAGATCAAGGAAGTCGGCGCGCTCCCCTGCGGCACGCCGTACTTCGTGATGGAGTACCTGCCGGGCGTCACGCTCGACGTGCTTCTTTCGATGCGCGGGCGCCTCGGCCCCGAGGAGGCCCTCGAGATCCTGGAGCCCGTCTGCGCCGCGCTTGGTGCGGCGCACGCGGCTGGCATCGTTCACCGCGACGTCAAGGCGAGCAACGTCATGGCCACGGGTGGCCTCGGCGGCGTCAAGCTCCTGGATTTCGGCATCGCGAAGCTCGTCGATCCGGGCACCTCGAGCGCGGGCCTCACCTCGGTGAACCGTCAGATCGGCACGCTCACGATCATGGCGCCCGAGCAGCTCCTCTGCGCGCCGGTCGACGCGCGCACCGACGTCTACGCGCTCGGCGCCCTGCTGTATCGCCTTCTCACGGGCCGTTTGCCCTTCGAGTCCTCGTTCCCCGGCGAGCTCGTGCGCAAGCACCTCGAGGAGCCCGCGCCGCGCCCGAGCGAACGTGTCCCGGTCTCGCGCGAGATCGACGCGGTGGTCTTGAAGTGCCTCGAAAAACGCCCCGAGCGCCGTTACGAATCGGTCCACGCGCTCGTGCGTGCCCTTCGCCATGCGACGAGCGCGGGCACGTACCGCGCGTCGTCGACGCAGCTTCCGCGCTTCGCGGTGGGTGTCTTCGTGGAGATCCGTTTGCGCGCGGACGCCGAGGACGCGCCGGATCTCTTCACCTCGGAGATCGAGCGGACCCTTGCTGCGGCGGAGGAGCGGATGCGCGGGGGCGGGTACACGCTCTGCGCGAGCACGAGCGCCGAGGTGCTCGGCCTGCGGCTTCTCCCGCGTGATCCGACGGTTTGGTCGGACGAACGCCAGGTCGCGCTCGATTTCGCGCTCGAGCTCCACGCGGCGCTCGCGGGCAGGCCTGGGCTCGATCCGCGGGTGCACGTGAACGTCTCGGCGCACGCGGGTGAGGTCGTGGTGCGCGAGCGGATGGATGCCGATCCGGAAATCGTCGGCGGCCCCCTTGCCCGGACAAACGATTGGGCCTCCTCCGAGGAGGCGCCGAGCCTGTGCGCGACGTGGGAGCTCCTCGACGGCCTCAGCGGCTTCGAGGCCGCCCCCGGCCCCGATCCGCTCGTCCTCGTGAGCCGCAGCGCGGCCTGATTCCGAGGGGCGCCCTGCCTCTCAAAGAGAATTCCCCGCCCATTCGAATCGAAGTGGCGCGCCTCGCGCGAGGTACGCCATTTTTCATTTCAAGCACATTCGTCATATTTGGACAAACCAATTTAATGATCAGGCAATCGCCTGATTGCTTGATCATTATATAATATGTTTTACAAGAAACACGTTTTACACGACAATAACATTTCATTGATTATATCAACAATTGCACAACCAACGCGCCGCGTCAAATTCGCCACCCGTCATGACGCACATACTCGCCAAAACCGCCCCCAAACACCCCGAAACGCCCGAAAAAGACCCCGAGGACCCCGGAGCGCCCCTCGAGACCCCCGAACGCCCGGCGGAAGCCCCTCGCCGAAGGGACAAACCCTCCCGAAAGTACTGGTAGCAGCGTGTTTTGACAATAACACTGCGTCTCGAACGAGCTTCAAGTCACATATTTCGCGCGCAGTCCATCAACCGTAACTTGAACCACGGTTCATCGGGACAAACCACCCCACCCCACCCCCGCCGCCGTTGCCGAACGCGAGGGCCGGGGGATACGATGCCCGCGGGTCGACACCCCCCGGGAGCCCTTCATGGCCGGACTCGGCTGGCTGCATCTCAGCGATCTTCACGTCGGAACCACGGCCACCCTGTGGCAACGGCCCCGGTACCGCGAGGCGATCGAGCAGGACCTCGTCCGGCTCCACGACCGCGTGGGATCCTTCGACCTCCTCGTCGTGACCGGCGACCTCGCCGCGACCGGAACCGAAACCGAATACGCGATCGTCACGGAGGGGCTCGCCTCGCTCCAGGACTTCCTGGCCCGGTTCGGCTCCCGCCCCGCCCTGCTCGCGGTCCCCGGCAACCACGACTTCGTACGCACCACCTCGAGCGCCGCCCCGGATCCAACGACCTGGGAGCTCGACCCGAAAGCACGCGACGCTTTCTTCGAGGACGCCGCCCACCCCTGGCGGCAAACGGTGGCCGCCGCATTCACGCCGTTCGTCCGCTGGATGGACGCGTGGCGCCGCGAACGGCCCGGAACCGTCGAAATCGCCGTCCAGGAAGGCCTCTTGCCCGGCGATTTCGTGGCTACCCTCACGAAAGATGGTCACCGCTACGGGATCGCAGGCTTGAACACGGCCTTCCTCGAGCTCGGCCTGCCGGACGTGTACGGCGCACTCGCCATGGATCCGCGCCAGATCGAGGCTGCCGCGGGAGACCTCGAAGCCTGGGCCCGGAGCCACGACGCGTGCCTCCTGGTCACCCACCATCCGCCGTCTGCGCTCTCACCGCGGGCACTCGAGCAATTCTCGACCACCCTTGCGCCCCCCGGCCGCTTTGGGCTCCACCACGCGGGCAGCCACCCCGGCGGTGTCCCCCTGGTCGAAGCGCACCCAACCCCTCGTTTATACGCCTTCCCATTTTCC
>JANMGF010001624.1:0-5719 GCA_031374535.1 Polyangium sp. (in: bacteria) | reverse complement strand
TCGTCGTCCCGATCTTCTGCCCGTCCATCGCTGCGGCCTCGCGCAGACCGTCGACGAGCCGGTGGTAGGGCAGGATCAGGTGCGCGAGATCCGAGACGAAGAGCCGCCCGTGGATCGTGTGCCCTTTCGCCTCGAGCACGTCGATCTCCGACACGAGCACGGCCGGATCGACCACCATGCCTTGCGCCATCACGCACCGCGCCTGGGCCCGCAGGATCCCGCTCGGCACGAGCCTGACGACGATCTTCTCGTCGCCCACGACCAGCGTGTGCCCGGCGTTGGGTCCACCCGCGAAGCGCACGACGACATCGGCGCTCTCCGTATAAAGGTCGACGATCTTCCCCTTGCCTTCGTCTCCCCACTGCGCGCCGACGATCACGACCGCGGACATCCGGCCTCCTTGCGTGCTGCGTCCTTCACGAGGCCGAACGTTAGTACACTCCCCGCGGCCGTCCCACCCATGAACGCCCCTCTGCGCCGCTCGATCGTCCCGATCCCGCCCGAGCTGCGTGTCCTCGCGCTTCCCACGCTCCGGGACGCCTCGGTCGTGGCCGCGCTCGTCGTCTCGGTCTCGATCGTCGCGGGACTCGTCCGCATGATGCCGCTCTTGCTCGCACCAAACGTGCCCGCAAGGCTCGGTTTGCCGTTTGCCCGCGCCGCGCTCGCCGTCTCGCTCGAGGTCGCGCTCGTCGTCGCCCCTTCCCTCGGCGCGGCGCTCGCGACGGCTCGGCTCGTCGATCGTGGCGAGGCCCGCGCCCTCTTCGCCCTGGGTGCTTCGCCGCGCTCGCTCGTCGCCTCCGCCCTCCCCGTCTGGCTGCTCGCGTTTGCCCTCTCGGCCCTCGCCTCGCTCGCGTGGGGCCTCGAAGCCGAAGCGCCTGGCCGTCTCGCCTCCCGCCTGCTCGCCGACGGCCGCGCGGCCTGCGTCGATCGATCCGCCCGCGAACCCGACGTCCCCCACGCCGCTGCCGTTCCGATCGCCGAAGCCACGTGGATCTGCCTGCCCGGCGAGCCCCCGCGCCTCGTCATGAACCCCTCCCTGCTCGGCGGATCTGCGCTCGCCGCGCGATCCCTCGACCTCTCCGCCGACGCCGCCAGCCTCGTCGCCGACGACCTCGTCCTCGCCTTACCTGCTTCGGAGACGACCGGCCCCATGACCGTCCGTGTCGCCCGTGCTTCGGTGCGAGGCCTCTTGCCCCTCGGACGTCCTTCGAACCTCCGCGCCTCGTTTCGCGCCGCGCTCCTCGGCGGAAGCTCTGCGGGCAGCGCCCTTCTTGCGAGCCTCGCCGTGCTCGCCTCCTCGATCGCCGGCCGCGCGCTCGCGCTTTTCGTCGGACTTTCGGGCCCTGCCCTCGCGCTCCTCGTGCTCTCGGCCCTCGAACGGGACCGAAGCCCGCTCGGCGCTTATCTGCTCGTCTTTTCGTTCGGCCTGCTCGGTCCGCTCGTTTCGGCACGCCTCGCCCGCTTCGTCTCTCGCGCTCGCGCCCCGGGCGCTTGAATCCAAGGAGCCGGGAGATCAAACGCCCCGTGTCGCCGCGCCCGCGATCCCGGGTTTTTTGCCTCCATTGCCCGAGGCGCCCGAGGATGGTACGGGTGGAGTGGACGAGGGAGCATCGACGCTTCCCCCGGGCAGGAGCACGACCATGGGCCGATTGAGCATCACCGAACTCCTTCTCATCCTGGGCGTTGCTCTGCTCTTGTTCGGCGCCGGGCGCATCGCCGACATCGGCAAGGGCCTCGGCGAGGGCATCAAGAACTTCAAGAAGGGCATCAAGGACGAGGGAGAGCCGCCGCCGAAGCAGCTCCCCAAAAAAGAGGACGAGGGCGGCGAGAAGACGCCGTCGTAGTCGCTCCGGCCCGCGATCTTTCTTCCCCGCCCGGGCCAGAGCAAAGCACCGTGTGGTCGACGCGGGCGCCGTGAAGCCTATACTCGAGGCATCGTATGAAGATCCTCGAGCGACTCGGGAAGATCGGCATCGCGTTTGCTGCGTTCGCCATCGCCGCGTTTTTCGCGGTGCAGTTTGGAGCGGGCGGTCTGTGGCGGGGATTCGAACCCGCGCTCGCGGTGACGGGCAACGGCCCCACGGCGAAGGCGCCCTACGATCTGACGCGCCTCGAAGCCGTCAACGAGACGCTCAAGCTCATCCGGGACAAATACGTCGAACCCGGACGGGTGAAGCCGAAGGAGATGCTCCTGTCGGCGTTGAACTACGTCCAGCGTGACGTCGCCCAGGTGATCGTCGTGAACGACGATGCGAACGAGGTGACCGTCCGCGTCGAGACGGCGGAGAAGAAGTTCCGCATCGACAACGTGCAGGGCCCCGGGGACGTCTCGGCGCGCCTGCGTGAGGTCTTCGCGTTCCTCCAGAAGAACCTTCGTGGCACCGAGGTCGATCTTCGCGAGGTCGAGTACGCGGCGTGCAACGGCATGCTGCACACGCTCGATCCGCACTCGGTTTTCCTGAGCCCCGAGGCCTACAAGGAGATGAACCTCTCCACGTCGGGGCATTTCGGCGGCCTCGGCATCGTGATCTCGATCCGCGACCAGGTGCTCACCGTGATCAACCCCATGCCGGACACGCCGGCGGGTCGCTCGGGCATCAAGCGTCACGATCGGATCGTCAAGATCAACAACGAGTCGACGCTCAACATGCCGCTCGACGACGCCGTGCGCAGGCTTCGCGGCGACCCCGGGACGAAGGTCACGGTGTGGCTCACGCGAGACGGCGAGAGCGGCTGGCAGGCGCCGAAGCCTTACGAGCTCGTACGAGAGGTGATCAAGGTTCGCTCCGTCGAATCGCGCCCGCTCGAGACCTCCGGCATCGGCTACGTGCGCCTCAAGAACTTCCAGGCGACGACGACGACCGAGCTCGACCTCGCGCTCGACGATCTGCGTTCGAAGGGCTCGCTGAAGGGCCTCGTCCTCGACCTGCGCGGCAACCCCGGCGGCCTCCTCGATCAGGCCACGCGCGTCGCCGACAAGTTCCTCGCGGACGGCGTCATCGTCTCTACCGTCGGCGCCTCCGAGGGCCGCGACGAGAAGAAGGCCAAGGGCCCCGGCACCGAGCCGACCTATCCCATCGTCGTCCTCGTCAACGGTAGCTCCGCGAGCGCGAGCGAGATCGTCGCCGGCGCGCTCAAGAACCACGATCGCGCCGTCATCGTCGGCTCGACGACGTTCGGCAAGGGCAGCGTGCAGCTCGTCTTCCCGGACGTCACGCCCGAGAAGGCCGCGCTGAAGCTCACGATCGCGCAGTACCTCACGCCCGGCGACGTCTCGATCCAGGGCGTCGGCGTCACGCCCGACATCGAGCTCGATCCGATGACCGTCGATGAGCTCGAGATGGACCTCACGATCCAGAAGGACGGCCTTCGCGAGCGTGATCTGTCGGCGCACCTGACGAACGGCAAGGCACTGCCCGCCTCCAAGCCGCGCGAGGTCGTTCGTTACCAGCTCACGAGCACCGAGCGCGAGGAGATGCGCGAGCGCGGCGGCGAGACCGACGACGACTTCCGCGTCGACTTCCCGATCCGGTTCGCCCGTGATCTCGCGCAACGTATGCCCTCCGGCGGGGCCCGCGCGGCCGCGATCGAAGCCTCGCGTGACCACATCGAGAAGGCGCGCAAGGACGAGCTCGACAAGGTCGGCGCGGAGCTGTCGAAGCTCGGCTACGACTGGGCGGACGCGCCCGACGGCGCTCCGGGGCCTGCGAAAAACGAGCTCGAGGTGAAGATCGAGACCGACCGCCCGAACAACGAGGTCACGGCGGGCGAGCCGATGAACATCTCGGTCACGGTCAAGAACAACGGCAAACAGCCGATCTACCGCCTGCGCGCCGCCACCGAGAGCGACAGCGGCTACCTCGACGGCAAGGAGCTCGTCTTCGGCAAGATCGCTCCCGGCCAGAGCAAGACCGCCAAGAGCCCGCTCGGCTGGTGCGAGGTCGAGGGCCGCAAGGTCGGCACGACGAAGCCGCGCCTGGCCAACCAGAAGCGCACTTGCAAGATCCCGATGGACGCCCTCAGCCGCAACGACGGCCTGAAGGTGAAGTTCGAGGCCGCCGGCGGCTTCGAGCCTGCGCCCGTCGAGGTTCGTCCGACGATCCGCGCCATCGAGCGCCCGCTCTTCCAGTACGCCTACCAGATCGTCGACGACCGCAGCGGCAACGGCGACGGCCGCATCCAGCGCGGCGAAGGCGTCTCGATGTACCTGACCGTGAAGAACGTCGGCAAGGGCCGCTCGTTCGAGACGCAGGCGAACATCGCGAACCTCTCGGGCGAGGGCCTGCTCCTCCGCGCGGGCCGCTTCGACGTCTCCAACATGAACCCCGGCGACGTGCGCAAGGTGGTCTTCACCTTCGACGTGCAGCCGGAGCTTCAGGACACCGAGGCCACGCTGAACCTCTCGGTCGGCGATCGTGATCTGCGCGAGTTCGCCACCGAGAAGGTGAAGATCCCCGTCGGCAGCCCGATCGCGGTCGCGAAGGCCTCGGGCACGACGAAGGCCGGCCTCCAAGGCGCCACGCTGCTCGCGTCGCCGGATCCGAACGCGCTCGTCTTCGGCAAGCTTCGTCCCGGCGAGACCGTCGCGATCACCGGCAAGGCGGGCGAGTTTTACAAGGTCGACCTCGGCTCGAGCCGCTTCGCCTTCGTGCCCGTCGCCGAGACGCTCGCTGGCAGCGGCAGCCCCTCCGCGACGCCGGCCTTCGAGGACGTCTACTCGAAGGCGCCGCCCACGCTCGACGTCAACGCCGCGTCCATGGCCACGCGCGACGACAAGGTGAAAATCACGGGCGCCGCCTCCGACGGGGAGCGCTTGCTCGACCTCTACGTCTTCGTCGGCTCGCGCAAGCTCTACTACAAGTCGAACCGCGACGGCGCCGACCCCAAGAAGTCGACCTTCGAGTTCGATGCGCCGCTGCGGCCGGGCGTCAACGTCATCACGGTCGTCGCGCGCGAGAATCCCGACACGACGACGCGCCGCACGCTGGTCGTTCGCAAGGACGGGACCGACGGCTCGCTCCTGAAGACGCCGAAGAGCGACGATCCGGTCGCCGAGTGGCTCGGTGAGGCCGGCGTCCCCGAGGATTGACCCCCGAGAAGCACCCCGAGTACGTTGAACCTGTCGTGGGACTCCTAGCCTGGCTCGGCCTCAAGCGAGGGGACACGTATCCAAACGTGGATGCGCTCCTCTCGGAGCTGCGCCGTGCGTTGCCGGACGACGAGAGCGTCGTGCTCCGCTACATCGCCGCCGTGGTCGTGCTGCTCGGCAAGGTCGCGAGCGCGGACAAGTTCACGGACAGCGAGGAGCAGACGCTCCGGGGCCTGCTCGCGCACATCGAGGGTTTGTCCCCGGAGGCCATCGAGGCGGTGACACGCGCCTTGAAGGGCAAGCTCCCGGAGCTCCGGGACGAAGAGCTGGCGCTTTGCGTGCGTGAGCTGAAGACGCTTTGTGACGGCCGCGAGCGGGTGGAGGTGATCCGCCTGCTCGCGAAGGTCGCCGTCGCCGATGGCCGACTCACGCCCGCGGAGCGCGCGGAGCTGCACCACGTGGCCGCGGACCTCGGCGTCGCCGAGAGCGAGGTCGCGGCCGTGGAAAAAGAAGTCGGCTGAAGCTGTCTAGCTAGAGCTCTTGGTGGTGCGCGCGGCGCGTTGCTTCATCGCCGTAAGAGCGACGAACAGGACAAACGTCACCGCCCCGCCGACCGCGACGAACATGCCC
>JANMGF010001618.1:0-4629 GCA_031374535.1 Polyangium sp. (in: bacteria) | reverse complement strand
GATACCCAGCATCCACGAAATCACGGAACATGCTTCTGGCCAGGACGCGGATCTCCGTACCTGGCATCGAGCCTCGTACGGAGGTGGATTTTTGATGGTCCGCCGACGGCATACCCTTGCGCTCCGATTTTCTCGCCCATGGAATCCACGGTCGCGTAGGCCCGTGCGACGAGCTTCCAGGGCCAGCGTTCGGGCATCGAGACAGCAAGCTCCGGACCGCACGATCGCTCATCGACCACGATGAAAATGGAGTTGCCAGGCTCCAGCGTTGCCGCTCATTCATCGATATGAACGGGCCACCCTACGGCTTGTGCGTCATCTGCGGATATTGCACGATCCGGTCGGGGGCAAATGCTGCGCGGTGGCATTCACGGGAGTTGGGTATGCCTTGCCCGGCCCCCGCCTCGCCGCCGCGGTCGATTCCGATGGCAAATGTTTGGAACGAGCGGTACCTCGTTTCGCCCGATTCCTTGCGCCGCGGACATCTCTGTGTCCTGTGCGAATTCAGGCCAAGGAGCGCTCAAACACGCGCGTCGAGCAGCACCTTTCCGAACGACACATTCGACGCGACGTACCGATGCGCCTCGGCCGCCTCCCCGAGCGGAAAGACGCGGTCCACCACGGGCCGCACGACGCCACGCGATAACCACGGTCCAATCGTGCGCTCGAGCAACTTCGCCGCCTCGATTTTCTCTTCAATCGGCCGCGACCGGAGCACCGTGCCAATCACCTCCAGGCGCCTGCGCAAAAGCAACCCGAGGTTCACCTCCGCGCTCGCCCCCGCCGTCAGCCCCACGACCACGATACGGGCCCTCGGCGCGGCCGCGAGAAGGGTCTCCGGCACGTACGCCCCGCCCACGAGGTCGAGCACCACGTCGACCCCGGCGCCGCCCGTGCGGGCGAGGACCTCGTCCGCGAACTTGCCGCCTGGCACCACGATCCCCTCGTCGAGACCAAGCTCGCGGCATCGATCGAGCTTGTCCGCCGTGCGGCTCGTCCCGATCACGAAGCAGCCGAGCGCGCGGGCAATCTGCACGCCGGCCGTACCCACGCCGCTGCCCGCTGCATGCACGAGGACACGCTCGCCGGGCACGAGGCGACCACGCACGGCGAGCGCGTCGAGGGCCGTGACGAAGGCCTCGGGCACGGCCGCGGCGGCCTCGTCGCCGAGGGCCGCGGGCGTGGGGACGACCTCACGCTCATGCGCGACGATCCGCTCGGCATACGCGCCGCCCGCGACGATTCCGTAAACACGTTCCCCTCCCGAAAAACGCGTCACGCCTGGGCCGATGGCCTCGACGACACCGGCGTATTCGAGGCCGGGGATATCGGCCGGGACGCCGGGCGGAGCGGGGTAGAAGCCGGCGCGCTGGAGGAGATCGGCGCGGTTGACGCCCGCGACGTGGACCCGGATGCGAACGTGGCCGAAGGCCGGCTCGGGATCGGGAAGGTCGCGGAGCTCGAGGACCTCGGGTCCCCCGGGGGATCGGATGACGACGGCGCGCATGGGCCGCGTGTAGGCGCCTCGCGCGGAAAACGCAAGGTTCGGCGGGGACGGCCGATCAGGGCGGCGGATCGATGACCGTGCTCGTCACGAACGCTTCGTTCTGCACGGACCAGATCTCGATGCGGCCCGGGGCCTCGCCGGTCGACGCGTCGAAGTTGAGCGGGCCCGACGTGCCGATGACGTTGACCGTTCCGCCTCCAGCGAGCGCGTTTTTGCCCTTGGGCCACTCGGTCGCGGTGAGGTTGACGAACGGGATGTCGGCCCCGGGCGCGGACAGACGCCCCATGCCCTCGGCCACCTGCCGGCCGTCGTAGTTCGTCCCCTCGCGCGAGGCCCAGATGACCCCGTACGCGCCGACGTACGCGGCGTCGTACGCCTGCGCGGTGAACGAGAAATTGGCCGGATCCGTCTGGAACTCCGACTTCATGTTCGCCCGGAAGAACTCGTACGTCGGGCCCGAGGGGCTCGCGGGCGCTGTGCCCTTCGCGTTGGCGATGATCTGCTTGACCTCGGCGGCGAGCTCCGGCGCGAGCAGCTTCGTCGCGTCCTTCGCGCCGTCCGTGAAGAAGAACCTCCGCCCCGCCACGGCCTTGCCCACCATCGCCTTCAAGATCTCGACGGTTTGTCCTGACTGAACCGTGATCACCAGGACCGCGGCGGGGTTGTACATGTCGACGGCCGTGGCGAGCTGGGCGAGCGCCGCGGGATCGGCGAGCTGCCCCTCCGCGATGGGGAAAAGCTCCGAGCGCTGGAGCCCGTACGACTGCCGGAACACGGTCGCCAGGCCCTGCCCGTAGGCGTCGCTGGCGTAGGCCACGGCGACGTTGCCGCCCATGACGATGGGGTCGGGGCCGATCACGTTGTTCGCCATGACGGCGCCCTGGAGCGTGTCGCTCGGGCACGTGCGCCAGAAGAGGCCGGGCTCGCCCATCGCGAGGCTATCGTCGGCGTCGGTGAGCGCCGGGCTCGTCGCCGAGGGCGAGATGATCACCGTGGGGTAGTTCTTCTCCTTGATGCGCGCGATGAGCCGGAGCGAGTCCGAGGAGGAGAGGGGGCCGACGAGGTACGGGACGCCGAGGGTGCCGGCGAGGTAGTCGAGCGCGGACTGGTTCAGCGCGTCGCGTTCGGCGCCGGTGGCCATGTTCGTCGGTCCGCCGTTGTCGCAGACGACGACGGCCAGGCGCTGGCCGCGGTTCAGTTTGTCGCTGCCGTTGATCTCCTTCACGGCGACGCGGACCGCCTGCGTGAGGATCTCGTCCTTCGTCTCGGCGAGCGAAAAGATGCTGCCGATGACGAGGGGCGCGTCGGGGCCGGCGAGGGGCAGGTCCGGCAGGTTCGCCGGCTCGAAGATGGTGCTGCACTGCGGGTGCTTGGGGAACGTGGAGACACACTGGTTCTCGACGCACGCGCCGCCGCCGCCGATCCTGCGGCAATCGTGGCCCGTCTGGCACGCGGGAGGATCGGTGCAGTACCCCTCGACGCACGCGCTGTTCGGGCCGATCGAGAGGATACACTCGTCGTCCGTCTTGCAGTCGTCCTGCTGGATGTTTCCGAGCGAGCAGGCGGACTGCGCGGTGAGCGTTGCAAAGGTCACGAGCAAACCAAGGAGGAGGGCACTTCCCCGAAGAAGTCGTACGAGCATAAAGGTCATCACGCGGCAGAAAGGCGCCGCGAGAGATAGAGCGTATCCCAATCGGCCGGGTCAGTGGAGGACGGCGTCTTCGCCTTCGTGCAGCTCGATGGCCGCGGCGCCGGGGAGGCGGCGGAGGGCGATGATCTCGCCGGGGGCGCAGCCGAGGGCGACGTCGGGGGAGCTCGACGTGAGGATCCACTGCACCCGGGGCAAGGCGCGGCGCAGGCGCGGGACGAGGGTACGCAGGCGGTGGGCGGGCTGCTCGATCTCGACGTCGTCGAGGAGCACGACGCCCTCGGCCTCGCGGGGGTCCCGGTCGGGAAAGGCCGCGGCGAGGGCCCGCACAGCGTGGGCGCCGAAAGCGACGAGGTGGCGGACGCTGCGGGGCAGGTCGTCGAACTCGAGGAGGCGATCGTCGGCGTCGCGGAAGAGGGGCTCGAGGCGCACGGGATCCACGCCGACGAACGTGCAGCCGTCCTCCTCGAGCATCGCGCCGAGGACCGCGTGGAGGGCCGCTTCGAGGTGGCTTGCGCCGCTCGCCGGCCCGTCGTCGACCTTACGCGCGAGGGCGGCCGTGATGCACGCGTAGGAGAGGACCTGCTTGGTCTCGCGGGCGATGTCGGTGCGGCTCGCGTCGTCGAAGCTCGCGGAGGCGCGGACGTCGTACCGCAGGAGCGTGCGCTCGGGCGTCGTGAGCAGCACGGGCGTGCGGGAGAACCAGCGGGCGCCCGAGAGAGAGACCAGGACGAACCCCCGCTCGCCGGCGCGTCGATCGAAGAGGGCCTGCTCGCGGCGGCGGAGCAGCGCCTCGTCGTCACGCTCGTCGAGGCGCGCGTTGGGGCTGGCGACGCAGAGCGGGTGGGGGCGCATGGGGTCGTCGTCGCCGAGCTGCCAGTCGGCCACCACGAAGGGCGGGCCTTCGGGGCGAGGATCCCGCAGGAGCTGGGGTTCGGGGCGAAGGGCGCCCACGGGCGAGCCGGAGCCTCGTGCGTGGATCTGCGCGACGGCGTGGCCGGGGCGGGTCGTGGCGATGGCGGAGAGCACCGCCGTCTTGCCCACGCCCTCGCCGCCGAAGATCACGACCATGGGCCGGGGCGTGCCCGCCGCATCGCAGAAGGGCAGCGTGATGTCGCCGAAGGGGCCGAGGCCAACGAGGCGGATACGAGCAAGCAGCACGGTGGCGTCGTTTGTACCACAACGAAGCGGACGCGGCGCGGGAAGCACAGTTTCCAGGCCGGACGTCGAAAGCGCGTGCGCGCCGGACGAAAGCCTCAGAAACGACCCACCACCGAAGCGCCGACGCCGGACGGAAAGGCCCAGGGGACGAATGCCGTCGAAGGAGCCGCCGCGCCTTTCTTCGGCGCCGTCACGATGCCGACGATGGCCGCGCCGATTCCCACGGCGCCGACGACGCTCCCGGCCACGGTGAGCACGAGCGAGCGGTTCCACCGCGCCTGCAGGTCCTTCGCTTCTTGGGGCGTGTACTTAT
>JANMGF010001615.1:0-3144 GCA_031374535.1 Polyangium sp. (in: bacteria) | reverse complement strand
GCGCCGCCGATCGGCGTTCCATCCCTCGACGTTCCATCCCTCGAAAGGAGGGGTCCGATGGGCAGGCAAGGAGCCGACAAGCGGAACAAGGAGCGCGCGCGTCAGCAGAAGCAAAAAGACAAAGCAGCCGACCGCGAAGCGCGAAAGCGAGACAAGGGCGTCGGCGGCAATCATCCGCCCGGCGAGGATCCGGACATCGCGGGGATCGTGCCGGGTCCACAACCCGTGCTCGAGGAGTGACGAATGGCTGTCGACAGTTGCGGTATTTGCGGCGGCGACGGCCGGATCCAGAACTCCTTCGGCAACGAGACCCGATGCCCGAGCTGCCACGGGACCGGGCGAAGGTCCGATGAAGGCGGGCTGCGCGACGTCACCAAGACGAAGCCCTCGCACCACCGCGGGCCGGCGGCGACCAAAGGCAAAGGCGCCGTCGAGAAGACGACGGGGCCCGAGACGTTTGCCGGCATTGAGCTGGCGAAAGAGGTGAAGGCGAGCCTCAACGTCTCGAACGACACCAAGACGAAGCTCACGCGCGAGATCGCGGAGCACGAAGCCACGCACGGCAAATGCACCGAGACCTTCATCAAGAAGGTCAAGAAGCAGCTCCGGCCGATCGTCAGCAAGTGATGGGGGTTGAGGCCTGAGCGGCCTCATCCAGGATTTGAAGGCCCCGTGGGCCTCATCCAGGAATCGAGAAACTCACGGCTCCGAGGAAGCCCTGGATTTGAGGCCGGTTGTGGCCTCGTCGAACAGGGGTTCTTCCGGGTCGGCGCGACGGCGCCACTCAGTGCGTGCGCTCGCGTAGGTCGTCCGGGCGGCGACCTCGCGCTCCTGCGTGGTGATGGCCGTCATCCGGTGGCCTCGCAGCTCACGCGGCAGCTCACGCTCCACACAGCCCCGCGCCTCGCGAAGCGTACCCGGCCACCCTCCCGCGGCGGGGCGGCCTTCCCGGTGCAGCTCGGCGCGCCGTCCCTCCGCCCAGGTCCGGCCGAGCGCGGCCGCGGTCTTTTCGATGAAGGCCTGGCGCGCCGCCTCCTTCGGGTCGACGTCCACATCGGCCACCGGCGTCACAGCCACGGCGAGCACGACCGCAGATTTCACCACGTGCTCCGCCGTCGAGGCCCCCGGACGATTGCCCTCTTCGCCGGTCACCGGCTGCCACCCACCTTGGCCGTCCATGCTTTGCCGTCGAACGATGATTCGATGTCGTACGAATCGCCCTGATACTGAACGCTGCCGCCGTCTTGCGGGCTGCCGCCGCGGAGCACATTCGCGGCGCTTTCGTAGAGGAGGACCGGCGTGAGCCCGATCGGCAGCGCGCTGAAGAGCGCCCACGTGCCGCCCGTCTCGTCGTTCGAGGTGATCGTCAGATGTTGCTTGGTGCCGGAAGCGTCGACGAGGACGCCGAGGGCGGACCCGCTCCGGTCGCGCGAGGTGGCGCGGAATTCGAGGTGGGACGCGGCCGCGAGCAGGGAAGCGGACGCGCGGGTCTTCGACGGGGTTGACATGGTCGTACAAGAATAGCCTCGACGGCCCCAAACGTCCGGAAGAATCGTACGAGCGAAATCCCGTCGCTCGTGTTATCTTACACGTCTTGGCCTGCTGCGAGGAGAACGCGGTCGGGCCTGCCTGCGCTTCGCGTAGCGTGGGGAGGCCGTGGCGCGATCAAGGAAGATGATGAATCACCGCAAGAACCTCGAGCGCAAAGAGCGTCATGTCCAGCGCATGGCGCGGGAAGATGCCGCGGGCAAACTCATCCTGCGAGCCCCGGATTTGACCGATCTCCACATCGAGATCGACGAGACGCAAAGAGGCGGCAGCGTGGGCGGCACGCGTTACATCCGGCGCGTCGTCCTGGCGCAGGCGCCCGCCCTCTTCGAGGTCCCTTGCTCCGATCCGCGATGTGAAAACGGCGGATATGACGTAACGCGCGAGATCCTCTCCGCCCTCGCGTCTCGCCGGACGGTTTTCGAGGGGAACCAGTCGTGCGGGGGACGCTGCAGCATGAACGACTGCGGAAGGGTCCTTCGTTACGTGGTGACGGCGACCTATCGAGACGACAAGAGCTCCGCGACCCCTCATCCCATGCGCTCTTGACGTGATGGGCGCGCCTCGCCGGGGCGGGCCTACCGATCGTGCAGGATCCTGTCGGCGGCCTTTTCGCCAATCCTGAAGCACGTCGAGCTCCCATTGCAGTTGACGACATCGGTCTGGAAACTGCGTATTCACGCACGCGCGGCGGCCTGCGCCTCGCGGCGGAATCGCGCGACGAGATCGGGCTCGATGACGATTCCCGGCGAGAAGGGATGAACGTCCGCCGTCTGCGCAGGGCTCAACGTGTCGCCATGCCTGGGCGGCACCTCGTCCGAGCCACGTTCGTTCATGACGCGCGGACGATACCCCGAACATTGCAGGACAGGAAGGTCGATCGTCCGCGTACGTTTCGAGGAAACTGGCCGGCCCTTCGCGCATGGATGACCCCGAAGGACGCACCTTCGTAGTCGACCCGGACCTCGTCCCGCCTCGCGGGGCGAATGGAGTTCCCATGCTTTTCTCGACGAACACGCTCTCCTTTTTGGCCGTGGCGCTCCTCGGCGGCACCTTCGCGCTCGGCGCCTCCGGCTGCGCCATGCGGACCCGCGCCACCGCCACGGACGAGACCAGCGCGGCGGGCGCCGGGGAAGGGGGCGAGGGAGGCACGGGCGGCACCGGCGCAGAGGGCGGCGCGGGAGGCGCAGGCGGAGAAGGCGGGCTCGGCCTCGGCGGAATGGGACCCGGCGCCGGCGAGATCTACGTGCACAATAACTTCACGCTCTACAGATTCGAGCCCCTGTCGAAGACGTTCACGACGGTGGGAAACTTCGATTGTATGCTCGCGGAGCCGAGCGGCAGCGGCGATACGGGCATGCAGGACATCGCCATCGACAAGGACGGCACCATGTACGGGGTGGGGGAGATGGGCGGGCAATCCCCCGATTCGTACGAGGACCACGTCCTCGTCTCGATCGACAAGGCCACAGGGAAATGCGTCAAGGAGCTCGTTTTCGACAAGTACCTCGTCGACCCGCTCTACCCCATCCAGCTCCGCGGCCTTTCCTTCATCCCCGCGGGCGAGCTCGATCCGGACACAGAGGCGCTGGTGGC
>JANMGF010001613.1:0-1008 GCA_031374535.1 Polyangium sp. (in: bacteria) | reverse complement strand
GGACGACGTCGCGAGCTTCTTTCCGTCGGGGCACCACGCGACGCGCTCGACCCACGCGCTCGTACCCGGCAGATTCGCGACGAGCGCGCCGCTCTGCGCATTCCACAATTTCGCCGTCCCGTCTTGCCCCGCCGTCACGAGGAGGCGCTTCGTCGGAGAGAACGCGAGGTCGAGCACGCCGCCCGGGTGCGCCGCGATCGATTGCAAGACGGAGCCCGTCCGCCCGTCGAAGAGGCGCACCGAGCCCGAAGCCGAGCCCACGGCGCACACGAGCGCGTCGCTGGACCAGGACAGACATGTCGCCCAGTCGTCGACCTCGCCCGACCAGACGAGCGGCATCTCGTGCTTCGCCGGCCGCGTCTCCGCATCGCTCAGGCCAGGCATCGAAGAAAACCCTCCGTGAGCGCGGCGCGATCGAGGTTTCTCCCGATGAACACGAGGTCACTCGTGCGTTTCGTGTCCCCCCAGGGCCGGTGCGCCCTGCCGTCGAAGAGCATGTGCACGCCCTGGAACACGAAGCGTTCCTCCTCACCCGCGATGTTCAGGATCCCCTTCATCCGGAAAATGTCCGACCCCTTCTCGCGCAGGAGCTCCCCGAGCCACGCGTCGAGTTTGGCGCGGTCGACCTTGCCCTCGGCGTGGATGCCGACCGAGGTGACCGTCTCGTCGTGCGTATGCCCCGCCGCGAACCTCTCCTCGACGATCGGCGCGATCCGCGATCCGCGCGAAGAGAGCGAGAGGGAAAACTCTTCGGGCAAGTGCTGCGTAGCGAGCGCATAGTGACCGGTTTGCGGCGCCTCGACGACGAAGCCCTTGCGCCCGGGTTTGGTGAGATCGAGCCGGAACGGGCGCGCCTCGGGGCCGATCGTGCCGCCCGATCGCGTTCGGCGCGGCTCCTCCGAGAAGAGGCGCATTGCCCTCTCCGCTGCGTCCTCGAGCTCCGCCTCGTCCGCGCTGCCGACCGGGAGCAAGGCCACAGCCATCGTCGGATCCGGCCCCTCGTCGAGC
>JANMGF010001589.1:0-6971 GCA_031374535.1 Polyangium sp. (in: bacteria) | reverse complement strand
TTCGGGAAGAGCGGCAGCTTCTCGGCGAGCTCCTCGGGCAGGTACGTGGGGAGCGGCGAGCCGCTGCCGAAATGAAGCAAGCCGCCGATATGAGGCCCGCCGAAGAGCTTGCGCCTCTGGTAATGACGCTCCTCGATCAGGATCCGCTGCACGGTGGTCTCCAGGTAGTCGACGGCGAGGGTTCGATTGGCCTGGGCAAACGCTTGTCTCACCCGCGACAACGCCCCGTCGAGCAGGGGGATGGCAGCGATCCGGGGCCCCTCGATCCCTTCCTGGGCCGCGTCGAGCGCCTCCTTCAGCCGCTTGTCCGCTCCCGCGAGCTGAGAGGCGACGGCCACGGTGGTCTTCAGCGTCTCCAGGAGACCATAGGTCATCGCGAGCTCGCCATTCACGATGACGAGAGGCCGCTCGACGATCCCATCCTCGTCGATGGCTTCCTCCACCGCGCGGGCAATCCCGCCCGGCTCGAGCGGAGGCACCCGGCCGAGGGCGCGCCGGACGTCGCGGCGATCCAGGACGGCCGGAGTCGGGGCCTCGGGCTCCTCGCCGATGATCCATTCCGTCGGCCTCGAAGGGTCACGCACATACTCCGCCCACCCCGACTGCTGTCGTATCCGCGAAGGCGCCCGCTCGTCGAACCAGAGCAAATCGAGATATTCCGATTGCGGAGCGCGCCTCCGGGTCGGCACGTTCGTCGCTATCGCGGCAGTGGCAAGCTCGGGGCGCGGGGCCGAATTGGGGGGGGGCGAATGGGAGGCCGCCGCGTCCGAGGCCGCCACGACGCCGCTGAACGCAGCATGGGCGTCATGCATCGGCGGCGCCGCGATCTCGGGGGACGAGGACATGGAAGGCCGCGAGGAGATCGGCGAGGCCCACGGGTTTGGCGTCGAGGGCACGGGCGTCGAAATGCCGGCGCTCGCAGGATAAAGCGGCGGCGGCACGGCTTTGGGCGGGAAAAAGGCTTGCTCGCTCGCGGGCGGGGTGGCGACGGGGGGCGGCGCGGACACCGGGGGCGCCGCGAACATGGGAGGCTGCGGGGGCGACGCCAAAGCCGCCGGAGCGCTCAACGACGAGGCCGGGGCATGGAGAAAGGGAAGGGCGCTGCTCGAAGGCGAAGGTCGGTTGACCGGCTCGGGAGCCGCGGACGCGGCGTCCTGGGCGGGGCGGAACGGAAGCGCGCTGCCTAACGCGCTCTGGGCGGCCCTCGGCTCGAGGGTGGGAGCACGCAGCAACATGTGGTTCGTGCTCGTCGCGTCGTCGTCCGGCGGCACCAGCGTTCGCGTGGCGCGCGGCGGCCCTTCGGCGGCTGCCTTGATCGGGGGGCGATCCATCCACATTTTCACCTCGCCAGGCTCGTCACGCTGGCGCAGGGGGATCTGCGCACGGAAGGTGAGCGTGGCCCGGAGCCGGTCGGTGTCGATCCACAAGGTATCTGCGCGCATCGGCTGCGGGGGCTGCCCGCTGCGGCCCTCGACCTGGAACAACGGCTGCAAGCTCGGGAGGGTGGTGACGAGCCGCGTCACGGTGGGGTGCAGGTTTTCCAGGAGGATGCGCGCCCCAGGCGCGAGGAAGTCCGTCTGCTGGTCCTGCGGGGCCGCGTTGAAATGACGAAAATCGAAGCCCTCGGGGATGTTCGCCTCGTACCAGCGCGCGGGCAGGTTGCTCTGCGCGAGCGCGCCGAGCCGCTCCCGCCGCGCAGGCCATGAAGGCGCGAGCGGACCATACCCGGCGGGTTCGATGATATCGGAGGCGGCGCGGAAGGTGGCCCCGGGCCAGGTGATATTGGGGACGCGCACGCGCCCCATGCTGTCGGCCATGGCAGCGCGCAGCCCGACGGGGTTCGTGGGTTCGCGACCGCTGCCGGCCCGCTCGTAGAGCAGCGGCATTCGGGTGAAGCGTGGCCCCTCGGCGAGGGAGCCATCGGGCTGGAACCAGCGATCCAGGCTGACCTCGATGGACTTGTCCACGTCGCCGACGAGGAGGCGGGCGATGATCGAACGGACGGGGGCCTGCTGCGGCGCATAGGCGGCGCCCACGAGGACCACGTCCGCGCGCGGCTTGTAGGGCACGAGGTCGCTCGAGACGCGAAGGCTCCGGTTCGGATCGTCGTCCCAGTGCTCGTCCGCCTCGAAGATGGCTTCCTGGTCCTCCGCGAGCGGCGAGGTGCTCGGGGCGAGCGAAAACGTCGCCTTGCAGAGGACCGTCAGGACCCACCCCTGCGGGCGATTCAGCCAGGTCACCGAGGCACAGGGAAACGGGGCGCTGGAGACGATTTGCATTCGGTACCGCCTGTCCTGACGTGAACCTACCAGAGCGTGGGGGTCGTGATCCTATCCATCGACGCGCCCACCTCCCTCGGTCAAGGGCAGACAGACGCTCTCGCCCGCTCCCCTCGTCCGGAGGGTCAAGGAGGAGATGATGAGTGAGGAGAGGAGAGAGGAGAGAGGAGGAGAGGAGCGGGGGGCCGCGCAAGTTTTGTGCGCAGAAAGCAGGATCCTCGTCACGCGCCGCCGGTTTGGGTATGCTCGCAAGGCGTGAACGTCGAACAACGAATCGCGGCGCTCGAAGCGCTCCTCGACAAGGTCCAGACGAACGCCGCGTCGCCGAGGGCCCCGCGCGCGGCGCTCGAAGCGCCGGCGCAACTCGCGACGCCGCAAGGTGTCGCAGGGGATGACGTCGTCGGCGCTCCGGTCGCGGCCCTCGCCGACGCTCCGACGCCCCTCGTCGCCGGCAGGAAACCCGAGATCGGCGAAGATCTCTGGGACGACGTGGTGCCCGCGAGGGACGCCGCGCCCCAGAAGGCCGTGGCCACCGCAGCGCCGCTGCCCGGCCCCGCCCGGGACGCCACGCCGAAGACGCCGCCCGCCGCGCCCGCCGTGGCGAAGCCCGTCACGACGGCCGCGAAGCCCGTGCCGGCGACGACCGCCCCGGCCAAACCCATCACGCCCGTCGCCCCTGTCGCGATGGCCACGAAGCCCGCCCCCGTGGCGCCCCTGGCCAAACCCGCGACGCCGCCCGGCCCCAAGCCCCTCACCCCCGTGACGACGGCCGTCAAGCCGGCCGCGGTGACGCCTGTCGCGGCCAAACCCGCGGCGACGATGCCGAAGCCCACGACGCCCGCCGTGACGCCCGCCGCGAAGCCGGCTGCGAAGCCGTTCGACGAGCTCAAGCGGACGATCCCGGGCGTCGGCGACGGCGAAGACGCGCACGACTCCCGTCCGCCGCCGCTCGACATGGACGCGATCACCGCGCCGCTCGCGCTCGCGCCGGACCAGATCGAGGCGCTGATCGGCAACGAGCAAGCCCTGGCCAAGAAGCCCGCGACGGCCCTTCCGTCGGCGGTCGAGGCGGACGGCGACGGCGAGGATGCCGAGCCCACGAAGCTCTTCGAGCCCGCTTCGGTGTCGAAGCCCGGCGCCGCGATCGCGGCGGCCATCGCGGCAGCGGAGAAGAAGCCCGAGACCGAGAAGAAACCCGAGCCCGAGGCCACGATCGAGATCGAGGCCGCGGCGCCCGAGAAGAAGCCCGAGCCCGAGAAGAAGCCCGAGCCCGACGCCGTCATCTCGATCGAGGCCGCGGCGCCCGAGTCCGAGAAGAAGCCCGTCGTCGCGAAGGAGCCCGAGGACGAGGCCACGATCGAGCTCGGGGCCACGGAGCTCGAGCCGAAGCCGGAGTCGGAGAAGAAGCCCGTCGCGAAGCCTCCGGTGGCGGTGGTCAAGCCCGAGCCCGAGAAGAACCCCCTCGCCCAGGCAAAGATCCCGGTCGAGAAGAAGCCCGTCGTCGCGAAGCCTCCGGTCGTGGTGGTCGAGCCCGAGGAGATCAAGCAGGAGCCGAAGAAGGGCTTGCCGGGTTGGCTGCTCGTCGCAGCGGCGCTCCTGCTCCTCGGCGCGGGTGCGTTCGTCGCGATGAAACAGGGCTGGATCCCTGGGATGGGGCCGCAGCCGAGCAACACGGGCATCACCGTGACGCCTCCGGCCGCGCCGACGCCCGCGGACACGATGACCACGGCGCCCACCGCACCGCCGGCGCCCGCGACCGCGGACACCGCAGGGGCGGCGCCGACGGCGGCGGACAGCGCAGCAGCACCTCCGGGGAGCGCTTCGGCCGCGCCCGGGGCGAGCGCTGGGGCCGGTCCCGCGGACGCGCCGCCGGCGAAGGATCCGGCGACGCTCCCGGCGACACGCGGGATGCTCACCGTGACCTCGAACAAGCAGGCCCTCGTCTTCCTCACCGGCAAACTCGTGGGCAACACGGGCGAGGCGTACGAGGTCGATTGTGGTCCGAAGTTCGTCCGGCTCGCGGAGCCCGGCGAGACGAACCCGACGAAGGCCAAGTGGCTGACGCCGGGTCAGTCGACCGTGATCACGTGCCAGACGGCGAACGCGCTGAACATCCCCGTGCCGTGATTCGAGCCGCGAAAGCGGCGCGGACCTGAAGGAGCCTCGAGGGCAAAAACCTCGGGGCTTCTTCGTTTCGAGCACGCGCGAAACGCGGGTTGCGCGAAGGCTCCGGCGGAATGGTAGGCTCCGCGCCGCATGGACGTGGAGCACGATGGGCAGACGGCCGAGGCGCAAGCGGCCCCCGAGGCGCAACCCGCAGAAGCGCCGAACGACACGGAAGAGCCGCGCGCGGCCGAGGTCGAGGTCGAAAAGTCGCGGCCGCCGGGTGGAGAGGACGGGGTGTTCCCCGCGCAAAGCCCGCTCGATGGATCGGCCCTGTCGGCCGTGACGGCGACGGCGCCGGGGGACGTCGCCGCGCTCGCTCGCAAGGCGCGGCAAGCGCAAGCGGCGTGGGCCAAGCATACGGCGCGGGAACGGGCGAGCGTGATCGCGCCCGTGAAGAAGCGGCTGCTCGCGCGGGCCGAGGAGATCGCGGAGCTCGTGCATCGCGAGTGCGGCAAGCCGATCGAGGAGGCCGCGCTCGCCGAGGTGCTGCCGAACGCGGACCTCGTCGACTACTGGACGGACGCGATCGAGGAGCTGCTCGAAGGCACGACGATCGAGCTCGATCCGCTGGCGTATCCCGGCAAGATCGGCCGGATCCACAAGGCGCCGCGGGGCCTCGTCGGGCTCGTGACGCCGTGGAACTACCCCGTGGCGATCCCGCTGCGGACGATCGTCCCGGCGCTCCTCGCGGGCAACGCGGTGCTGTTCAAGCCGAGCGAGGTCACGCCGCGGGCGGGCGCGCTCGTGGCGTCGCTCTTCGAGGGCCTCTTGCCGGACGGGCTCTTGGCGCTCGTGCAAGGAGGCGGGGACGTGGGCGCGGCGGTCGTCGACGAGGCGGACATCGTGGTGTTCACGGGCAGCGTGGCGACGGGGCGGCGCGTGGCCGTGCGTTGCGCAGAGCGGCTGATCCCGTGCTCGCTCGAGCTCGGCGGCAAGGACGCGGCCGTCGTGCTCGCGGACGCGCAGCTCGAGCGCACGGCGAACGGGCTCGTGTGGGGCGCGTTCACGAACGCCGGACAGAACTGCGCTTCGATCGAGCGCGTGTACGTGGATCGAACGATCGCTCCCAAGCTCATCGCGCGGATCGTGGAGCTGACGAAGAGCCTCGTGCCAGGCCGCGACACGGCCGTGCTCACGACGGCGCGGCAGTGCGACATCGTGCGGCGTCACCTCGCGGAGGCCGAGGCGAGCGGGGCGGAGGTGCTCGCAGGAGGCGCGCCCGAGCCGGGATCCCTCGCGTTCGCGCCGACGGTGGTGAAGCTCGCGCACGAGGACACGGCGCTGCTCAAGGAAGAGACGTTCGGGCCCATCTTGCCGATCGTGGTGGTGGACGGGGTCGAGGACGCGATCACGCGGGTGAACGCGTCGACGTTTGGCCTGACGACGAGCCTGTGGACGCGGCGGATCGGCGCGGCGCACGAGATCGCGCGGCGCCTGCGCACGGGGGTCGTGACCATCAACAACCACGGGTTCACGGCGGCCGTGGCAGCGGCGCCCTGGACGGGCACGGGCGACAGCGGGTACGGCATCACGAACAGCCCGTACGCTCTCGCCGAGCTCACGCGGCCGCAGTTCGTGCTGGAAGATCGGAGCCGCGCCGCGCGCGAGCTCTGGTGGTACCCATACACGCCGGTGCTGCGCAAGATTGCCTTTGCGATGGCGCGCGCTCGGGGTGGGGCGGGCTTGTTCGGCCGCATTGCTGCGGTCTTCGAGCTCGTCGCCGCGCTGCCGAAGCGCCTGCTCGGAGGGTAGCCGTGGAGGACACACGCCCGCTCATCTTGGTCTCGAACGACGATGGATACGCCGCGGAGGGCCTGCGCCTGCTCGCACGAGCGCTCGCGCACTACGGGCGCGTGATCGTGTGCGCGCCCGAGGTCAACCAGAGCGCGACGAGCCACTCGCTCAGCCTGCACAGGATCTTACGCCTTCGAACGATCGAGCCGGACGTGTTCGCGATCGACGGCACGCCGGCCGACTGCGTCTACGTCGGGTTGCACTCGAACGGGCGGGTCTTGCCGCGCAAACCCGACCTCGTGGTGAGCGGCATGAACCACGGGCTGAACCTCGGGGTCGACGTGTTTTACTCGGGCACGGTCGCCGCCGCGCGTGAAGCCGCGCTGCGTGGCATCCCCGCGATCGCCGTCTCCGCCGATGCGAAGGCCGATCCCGCTGCCGCAGCCGCGATCGGGGCGCGGATCGCGCTTTCGGCATTCGAGGCGTACCGGCAGAGCCCAGGCGCGCGTGTGCCGCTCTTCAACGTGAACGTCCCGCCGGGGAACGCGTGGGCGGTTCGTCCCACGCGGCTCGGCGCGCGGCTCTACAAGGAGAGCGTGATCTTCCGCGAGGATCCGCGCGGGCAGGAGTACCTGTGGATCGGCGGCGGAGGCGTGCGGCACGACCACGTGCACGGCTCGGACACCGAGGCCTTCGACGAGGGTTTCGTCGGCGTCACACCCCTCACGCTCGACCTCAGCTCGCCGGATCACCGGGAGCTCTGCGTGGCGACGTGCGCGGCGGTTTCCCTGG
>JANMGF010000623.1:0-5598 GCA_031374535.1 Polyangium sp. (in: bacteria) | reverse complement strand
CCTCGCGCGGCTCGGCGAGCCATTTCAGACGACGAAGGAACGCGAAGGCGGGATGGGGCTCGGCCTTTACGTGAGCTCGGTGCTGCTCGATAGAATGAACGGAACACTCAGCGTGGGGAATGCAGACGAAGGTGGGGCACGTGTGACGATTTGGCTCGTGCGTCCTGTGGCGTCGCGCGATTCGGAGGTTTGACGGTGCCTCGCAAGATCGAGACGGCGCTCCTCATCGATGACGATGATGCTTTTCGGACGACGCTCCAGGGCGCGCTTCGGCGGCGCGGGGTGCAGGCGCGCACGGCGGCGACGGTCGAGGAGGGGCTCGTCGCGCTCGAGGACGCGCCCGTGGATCTCGTGGTGGTCGATTACCGCATGCCGCGCGTCGATGGTCTCAGCGCATTGCCGCGCCTGCGTCGGCTCTGCCCCGAGGGGACGATCATGATGCTCACGGGGTTCGGGGATATTCCGCTCGCCGTGGCCGCGGTGCGCGAGGGCGCGGACAACCTCTTGACGAAGCCCATCGACGCCGATCGGCTCTTGCGTGAGGCGACGGTCCTTTTCGAGCGCCCGCGTGCTCCGCTTTCTTCGTCGCCGCCGTCGAGCCGGACCACGTACAAGCTCGACGAGCTCGAGCGCGACGCGATCAACGCCGCGCTCAAGGATTCGGGTGGGGTCATTGCGGTGGCGGCGAAGTTGCTCGGGATCGACCGCCGGACGCTCCAGCGGAAATTGAAGAAATCGTCCTGACCCGGTTTGTCCGGGTCAAGCGAGCGCGCGCGTGGACTTCCGGGCCTTCGGCTTGACCGCTGGCGTGACCGCTGGCGTTCGTCCGAGGAGCTCCGCGAGGAAATGCCCCGTGAAGGACTCCGGCACGCGCGCCACGGCCTCCGGCGTCCCTTCTGCGATCACGCGTCCGCCACGCGCGCCGCCTTCGGGGCCGAGATCGAGGACCCAATCGGCGAATTTGATGACGTCGAGGTTGTGCTCGATGACCACGACCGTGTTTCCGGCTTCCACGAGCCGCGAGAGCACGACCAGAAGGCGCCGGATGTCCTCGAAATGCAGGCCCGTCGTGGGCTCGTCGAGCACGTAGAGCGTGCGGCCCGTCTGGGTTTTTCCGAGCTCGCGGCTGAGCTTCACGCGTTGCGCCTCGCCGCCCGAGAGCGTCGTCGCCCGCTGGCCGATTTTCATGTACCCGAGGCCCACGTCGACCAGCGTCGTCAGGATCCGCTTCAGCGCAACGTGGTGCGTGAACATCGCGAGGCACTCCTCCACGCTCGATTCGAGCACCTCGTGGATGTTTTTCCCCTTGAAACGCACCGAGAGCGTCTGCGCATTGTAGCGTTTTCCGGCGCAGACCTCGCAGGACACGTACACGTCGGCGAGGAAATGCATCTCGACCTTCACGACGCCGTCGCCGTGGCAACTCTCGCAGCGCCCGCCTTTCACGTTGAAGCTGAAGCGGCCCCCGTCCCAGCCGCGCGCGCGTGCCTCGGGCAGGAGCGCGAAGACCTCGCGGATGTGGTCGAAGGCCTTCGTATACGTGCCGGGGTTCGAGCGCGGGGTCCTGCCGATCGGCTGCTGGTCGATGGCGATCACCTTGTCGAGCGCGTCGAGGCCCTCGATCGAATCGTGCGCGCCGACGGGGCCCGTCGCGTCGTGCAATGCGCGGCTCAGCGCGGGCAGGAGAATGCCATTGACGAGCGAGCTCTTTCCTGCGCCCGATACACCCGTCACGGCGGAAAAGACGCCGAGCGGGATCCGCGTATCGACGTTCTTCAGGTTGTGCTCGCGCGCGCCGCGAATCTTGATCCAACCACTCGGCTTCCTGCGCTGCTCCGGGATCTCGATACGACGGCGCCCCGACAGGTAATCCCCCGTCACGTTGCCTTTGGTCGCTTCGAGCGCTTCGGGTGCGCCCGCGAAGAGCACCTTTCCACCCTCGTGGCCCGCCCCGGGGCCGAAGTCCACGACGTGATCGGCCGCGCGGATCGTCTCCTCGTCGTGCTCGACGACGACCACCGTATTGCCGAGATCCCGGAGGCGCCGCAGCGTCGCGATGAGCCTCTCGTTGTCGCGCTGGTGCAGGCCAATGCTCGGCTCGTCGAGCACGTACATCACGCCCGACAGCTCGCTCCCGAGCTGGCTGGCGAGCCGGATGCGTTGCGCCTCGCCGCCCGAGAGCGTGGTCGCCGAGCGATCGAGCGTCAGGTAATCGAGCCCCACGTTCATCAGAAAGCCGAGGCGCGCTTCGATCTCGCGCTTCACGCCCTCGGTGATGCGCGCTTTGCCGCCGGGGAGGGTGAGTTTTTCGGCGAAATCGACCGCGGCGCCCACGGTCATCGAGGTGAGATCGGCGATGGTCCTGTCCGCGACGAGAACGTCGAGGGTCTCGGGGCGGAGGCGTTTTCCTTCGCAGGCGTCGCAGGGCATTTCCCGGAAAAACTTCCGGTAGAGATCACGCGCCATGTCGCTCGTCGTGTCGCGGAAGCGCCGCTCGAGGTTCGGAATGACACCCTCGAACTTCATGCCGAAGGTCCCGTGGCTCTCCGAGCCCTCCTTGCCCCATTGCACGGCGATCTTCTTGCCTTCAAGCCCGTAAAGAATGAGCTCGCGTTTTTTCGCCGGGAGCTTGCCGAAGGGGGCGTCGAGGTCCACGCCCGTCGCTTTGGCCACGGCGTCGGCGATGCGGAACGTCCAGCCTTCGCCGCGCGACATGGCCGAGGCCCACGGCGCGATCGCGCCTTCCCGGAGCGAGAGAGCCGGGTCTGGCACGATGAGATCCGGATCCGCCTCGAGCCGCGTGCCGAGGCCGCTGCATTTCGGGCACATGCCGAGGGGGCTGTTGAACGAGAAGCTCTGCGGGCTGAGCTCCGGATAACTCTTGCCGCAACACGTGCGCGCCTGGCTGAAGGGCCGGGGTTTTTTCCCTTCGATTTCGACGACCATCTCGCCCTTGCCTTCGCGCAGCGCGAGCTCGATGCTCTCGGCGATGCGGGGCCGGTCCTCGGTGCGCACCGTGATTCGATCCGCGACGAGCGCGATGTCGTGCCAGAGCTTCTTGTCGAGGCGCGGCAAGGGATCGAGCTTCTCGACCTTGCCGTCCACGATCACCCGGGAAAACCCGCGCGTCGCGAGGTCCTCGAGGATCTCCTTGTGTTCGCCTTTCCGGTGCACGACGAGGGGGGCGAGCAAGGTCGCGCGGCTGCCCTCGGGCAAATCGAGAAGCGACTCGACGATCTCGTCCACGCTCTGGGACGCGACGGGCTTGCCGCAGGTCGTGCAGCGTTGCTCGCCCGCCCGCGCATAAAGCACGCGCAGGTAATCGTAGATCTCGGTGATCGTCCCGACCGTGGAGCGCGGATTCGAGGACGCGCTTTTTTGCTCGATCGCGATGGTGGGCGAGAGCCCGGAGACGTGCTCGACGGCGGGGCGATCGAGCTGGCCGAGGAACTGGCGGGCGTAGGCCGAGAGGGTCTCGACGTAACGGCGCTGGCCCTCGGCATAAAGCGTGTCGAACGCGAGGCTCGACTTGCCCGAGCCGCTCGGCCCCGTGAAGACCACGAGCTTTCGCTTCGGGACCTCGAGGTGCTCGATGCGGAGGTTGTGCTCGCGGGCGCCCTTGACGACGATGAAATCGGGCTCGCGGGCGGCGGGGATCTCGCTGTCGTGTTTCGTCCTGGTCTTGCGCATGGAATGGAAGGCGGTTTGTCCTGGGTGGATCGCGCGCGGGCTTTCCGTAGCACGTTCGTCCGTCCGTGTCTCGCAGAAAGCGGGAGTACGTTCCCATTCGATTACGTGTCTCTGTATACCCTGTTACGAAGGATACGGTAGAATGGCGCAATCGTGACCACCCCGGAGACTTTCGTGACCAGGAAGTGCCGTGCGTCCTGGCCGAGAATCCCGGGGGTATGGGGGGGTCCTTGGGCGCACTCGGCTGGATTCTGCGGTTCCTCGATCTGACGATCGTCGGGTATGTAACGGTGTTTTTCCTACTCAACCTTCGTTTCGTCGTTCTGAGCTTCCGGCGCATCCGCCGGGAGCTCGTGGCCGAGCTCGTACGGCCCGCGTCGCTGTCCGAACACGACGTATTTCTGCCCGTCGTGTCGCTGCTCGTGCCGGCTTACAACGAGGAGGTGACGATCGTCGAGAGCCTCAAGTCGCAGCTCCGCCTGCGGTATCCGGTCTACGAGATCGTCATCTGCAACGACGGATCGAAGGACCGGACGGTGGAGGTCTTGCTCGCTGCATTCCCGTTCGTCCCGGCCGTGCTCGAGCGGGCGAGCGGGCTCGATACCGCGCCCGTGCGGGGCATGTGGGAATGCAGGACGGGCCTGCCCGAGGGCGTGCGGCGGATGGTGCTGATCGACAAGGAGAACGGCGGCAAGGCGGACGCTTTGAACGCAGCGACGAGCGTCGCCGATGGCGAATTCGTGACCAGCATGGACGCCGACAGCCTGCTCGTCCCGGACGCGCTCCTGCTCGCGATTCGCAAGGTGCTCGAGTCGCCGGACGATACGGTGGCGGTGGGCGTCCAGGTGGGGCTCTCGAATGGATCGACCATCCGCGACGGCGAGGTGACGGAGCTCGCGCTCCCCGGGAGCCTCATTGGAAAGCTGCAAATCGTGGAATACATGCGGTCCTTCGCGAAGGGGCGGACGGCCCTGTCCGAGGACAACGCGTTGCTCATTCTCTCCGGTGTTTTCGCGCTGATCCGGCGCGACGTGCTCTTCGAGGTCGGCGGCTTTCTCACCCGCCACGTACGCTCCAGGATCTGCATCGAATACTGCTCGGAAGGGGCGCACACGGTCTGCGAGGACATGGAGATCGTGGTGCGTCTCCACCGCTATCTGCTCGACAAGGGCAGGCCGGGGCGCATCGTCTGTCTGCCCTTCGCGGTCACGTGGACGGAAGCGCCCGAGAATTATCGGGACCTGGGAAAGCAACGAGCAAGGTGGTATCGGGGGCTCTGGGAGGTCATGAATTATCACCGGGCGGTGCTGTTCCGGCCGCGATTCAAGCAGATCGGGCTCTTCGCGATGCCTTATCAGCTGGTCTTCGAGGCCCTCGCGCCGCCGACGGAGTGCCTGGGGTATCTCCTGCTCCTCCTGACGGTGATCTTCGGCGCGCTCTCCTGGTCGGCATTGCTGGCGTTACTGGGGCTCGCGATGGCCATGAATTTTTGCCTCTCGACGCTGTCGATCATGCTGTGCACGTTCTCGGCGCGGCCGGGGCGGGGGATTTCCGGCGGAGCGTCGCTCGTGCCTTATCCGCGCGCATCGGACGCGGTCGTGCTCGTGCTCGTGGGGCTCCTGTCGAACCTCGGGTATCGACAGTATCTCGTGTTCTGGCAGCTCCGGGGGCTCTACGATTTCATGAAGGGCAAAGAGGGTTGGGACAAGTTCGGGCGCAAAGGGTTTGCCCCCGTCGCGGGGCCGGCGCGAGCTTGACCGGGGTTTTGCAAGGGGATCGGGGGAGACGGTGAGTGTCCTTGTCTTGGTCCTTTACGTGGCGCTCGGGATTGCCTTCCTGGCGCTCGTGCCGGGGGTCTGCGTGATCGTGCGCGAGGCCTTGCAGCGGCGGCGCGCGCGGTGGGCGGTG
>JANMGF010001552.1:0-5174 GCA_031374535.1 Polyangium sp. (in: bacteria) | reverse complement strand
ACACGATCGCGGTGCTTGGGCATAGGATGATCTTCCTGGGAAAAACAACGACATGAGCACCCTCCTCGGCATCGGCGGCTTCGACCACGACGGGGCGATGAGCTTCGTCCGCGACGACGTGCTCGTCGGTCACCTCGAATGGGAGCGTGTCGCGCGTCGCCGCTTCGCGGGCCTGCGTTCGCCCGCGGAGGTCGAGCAGCTCCTCGACGCGACCGGATGGGACCTGTCCGAGGTCGACGTCATCGCCTGGGCTGACGAGGAGCGGTACGACGATCCCCGGACCGAGCCGATACGAGCGTTCTTGCAGCAACGTTTTCCCGCGGTCCCCATCGAGGTCGTCGAGCACCACCATTGCCACCTCGCCTCGGCCTTCTTCGCGTCGGGCTTCGATCGCGCCGCCGTGCTCAGCATCGACGGCAAGGGGGACGGGGCTTCGGCGGCGATCGCGCGCGGCGCGGGCACCAAGCTCCAGATGCTGTCGCGACAACCCTCCGCGAGCTCGATCGGGCGCGCCTGGCACGCGCTCTCGATCACCTGCGGTTATCCGCACTTCGGCGCGGCTGGAAAGGTGATGGCGCTCGGCGCGTATGGGCGGCCCCGCTTCCTCGACGCGCTCCTCGGATGGACGGCGCTCGGAGAGGGCGGCACGTTCACGTTCACGGCGCCCGGGGAGCGACCGAACGAAGGGCCCACGTTTCGCCGCGCGGACCTCCAGGCCTCCTTCTTCCGCAGTGCCTTTCACGTCCCTTTGCCCGGACCGGGCGAGCCGCTCGGCGACCTACACCGAGACCTCGCCGCAAGCGTGCAAGCCTGGACCGAGATCGTCGTGGCACACCTGGCGCGCGCCGCCGTGCGTGGCGCGGGCACGCGGCGCCTTTGCCTCGCGGGCGGCGTCGCGTTGAACGTACTTTCGAACAGCCACATCCTCGAAGCGGGGATCGTGGACGAGCTCTTCATTCAGCCCGCGGCCGGAGACGACGGCCTCGCGCTCGGCGCAGCGCTCGCACTGTGCAGCCGACCCGTCCGCACGGCCACGGGCGCTGGCAGGTTCGATCCGTACCTCGGCCGCGCCTTCAGCGCCGATAGGGTGGAGCGGCTTCTTTTGTCCACCAACGATTGTAGATTCGTTCGTCATGCCGACGCCTCGCCACACGCCGTGGATGCGCTCGTGCGCGGAGAGATCCTCGGGTGGTTCTCCGGACGTGAAGAAGCCGGCCCACGCGCGCTTGGAGCGCGCAGCCTGCTCGCGAGCCCCTTCGTCCCTGGCATGCGCGATCGCATCAACCAGATCAAGCGGCGCGAGCCCTACCGCCCCGTCGCGTTGATGGTGGACACGAATGTCCGCCGCGATGCCTTCACGGGCCCTGCGTGCCCGTACATGCTGCGAAGCGCGAAGGTGCGCCCCGAGCATCGGGCGCGGTTCGCCGAGGGGCTCCACCACGATGGGACCTCACGCCTGCAGATCGTGGACGAAAAGAGCCCGCCTTCCCTCGTGTCGCTCCTCGTTGCGTTTGGCGAAGCCACGGGCGCCGCGGCGATCGTCAACACGTCCCTCAATGGCCCCGGCGAGCCGCTCGCCGGTACGCCGGAGGAGGCGCTCGTGTTGCTTCGCGCGGGGCAAATCGACGCGCTGTTCATCGAAGGGATCGAAGTGCGACGCCTGCTGCCGGTCCTCACAACGGAAGGACGCTGAAGATCTTCGGTTGCCTCCCGCCGCCTTCGATCTCGACACGCGAAACGAGCCGTCCTGTCCGACGATCCATCGCGAGCACGCTCGTCTCCGTCTCCTCGAACGGCCGGTCACACCAGCGATACCGCGGCATGCGCCGGATCGCCGTGAGCCCTACGACGACGTGATCTCGCGTGACAGCGAGCCCGCGGCACCAGCCCGTGTGCCCGGTCGCGAAGACATCGAATCGCTCCACCTCGCGGCCCGTGACGCGGCCATGCTCGATCGCATACGCGATCACGAGGCCATTCACGCAGGTGATCCAGAACCTATCTCCGTCGACGAGCCCATCGTGCGGCAGCCCAGGTGTGCCTTCGATCACCCGGCGAAACGTGGTCACATCATCGATCGCGCGATCGAGGAAGCGCGTGACGAGGATCTGGGATCCGTGCACCACCACGTGGTTCGGGTGAACGTAGTCGCGCACCTTTCTCTTCGAGAAGGGCTGTGCGATCGCGGATGTGTGTGGTGTGTAGTAATCGACCGGCGTCGCCTCGATCGCGGAAGCGCACTCCGCGCGGGGCGCGGGCGGCCATCGCGCGTCGAGGAGATCGGGTAAAACGGCGCGGTCGGGAGAAAAACCGTCCTGGCGAGCCGACGAGAGCCAGCCTGGATGGAGCGCGTGGCTGCCGAGAAAGACACCGTCGCGCGTGAACACGTCGATCGACTCGAGCCCTGTGTTCACGATGTAGACGCGATCGTCCGTCACGGCGACGTGGTGCAAATCGTTCATGCAGCGCTGATGCCACGTGTTCGTGACCGACCATTTGCGCGGATCCACCTGGTAGACGGCAGAAGAGCCACACACGAAAAGCACCGACGAACCCGGCGCGCCGCTCCACGCAGCACCGGTAAAACCCTTCTCCGGCACGCAGAACGGCTCGGGCGGGACGTACGCGAGCAGCGTCCGCTGCGTGCCGCGCTCGAAATGGATCTCGAGGAGGCGCCCTTCCCCAGAAGCGTCGAAGTAGCCGGCTGTCACGAGAACCTTCATGCCTTGCTCCTCGACCCGCTTCCGATGTCGGAAGGCTCCCGACGCCCCCTGGTCGCCAGTTCGAGCGCGAACGTGACGGCCTCCTCCGCGCTCGCCGCGCCGAAGACGGCTTCGCTCCGCCGCGCGTCGAGGCTCTCGCCCGCGAGCCGCGACGACCAGCCGCCGGACTCCGCGAGCGTGACGATGGGTTTGCCGAGCTGCCACGCGATCGCCAGTTCGCTGAGCGTCCCGGCCCCGCCGCCGATCGCGACCACCACGTCCGCCATGGCGACGACGACGACGTTGCGGCCGATCTGCATCCCCGTCGGCACGACGATGTCCACGTACGGGTTCGCCGCGCTGCGATCGTAGCCGGGAAGGACGCCCATCACGTCGCCCTCACGCCAGGTGCGCGCCGAGCGGGCCCCACGCGAGACGGCTTCCATGACGCCGCCGAGTCCACCGGTCACGACGCGAAACCCGGCCTCCACGGCGCGCTGGCCGAGCTCGAGGCAAACCGCCTCGATCACCGGCGGGAGCGCACCGGCGTTGCCCACGGCAGCGAGGACGAACCGGCGCGGCGGATCACGGGGAGCCAAGGTGTCCATGGTTGGCACTGTATCCCGGCATGCAGACCGGTTACCATGGATCTCGATCGACATGAATCCTGTCCGCACAGCCGTGGCCGAGCAGGGCTTCGCCGTTCTGAAAGGGTTGCTCGAGCCCGGGAACCTCGCGGCACTCTCGGAGGCGTTCGACCACCACGAAGACGCCTCGATCCCGAAAAGCGCCGAGGTCCTTTACACCCACGCGCCTCCCCCCCGAGACGCCCCGGGCATGCAGCGTATCATGCATCAATGGCTGAACCCGCATCGACGCTCGTTGCCGCTGTCCACGCGCGCCGTCGCGTCGCTCTTGCGCCCGACCCTCGAAGCGCTCCTCGGAGAGCCGGCCGTGCTTTTTCAAGATGTCCTCATGAACAAGGGTAAGACGCAAGGACCGTTTCCCTGGCACCAGGATTACCCTTTTTGGCCCATCGATAGACCCCACGGCATCGTTGTATGGGCGCCTCTCGATCCGGTGGACGAGCGCTCCGGCGGCCTTTCGCTCGCGGCCGGGAGCCACCACGCCGGCATCGGCCCCGCGGTTGATCTGCATACGGGATCCGCGCAGCCCGGCCATGCGGGGACGGTACTCGATCCGACGCGGTACCCGATTGTTTTCCCGACGCTTTCCCCGGGCGACGCCATCCTCTTTCACCCGCTCACCTGGCACGGATCGAAGGAAAACCACTCCGGTCGGCGCCGACGTGTCTGGGCTTCGACCTGGCTCGGCGCGTCCGCCCGCTTTTCGCATGCGCGAGCGCCGCGTCATCCCCTGTGCAAGCTCACCCGAGACGGCGCGCCGGTCGGATCGCTCGAAGGAGGTATCGAATGAAGCGCCTGACCTGGCTGGTCGGTCCGCCTGGAAGTGGCAAATCCACGTATGCCGGCGAAGCGCGCGGGGTTCGTCGCGTCGTCGAGCTCACCGACATGCTCGGGCCTCTCGTGAACCCGACACGGATCCGCAAAGGGGTCCTCCAGGCCAATGGCGCCCTCGTCCGCCTCGTGCGAGACCTCGAGTTCCATCCGGACAACCGCGATCTGGCGCCGCTGCTCGTGATCGCCGGCCTCGTGCCGGAAGACGCCCTGTTCCCGCTCGGCGAAGGCGAGGAGGTCCTCCTGCTCCTGCCGCCGCGCGAACGCTGGGAAGAGCAGCTCCGCAGGAGGCCGGTGGGGGGCGGTTCGTCGGGGCAATACGACGATTACGCTTATGCAGAGATGTGGTACGATCGATTCGCCGGGTGGGAGGCGCGTCGGCTCTCGTTCACGCGGCTCGAGCTCCCGTACAGGCCAGAGCTCGTCGGCCGAATCGCCGACGCAGAGAGCAGTGCTCCTCCGGGACAGAAGTCCCAGGGCTCCACGTCTACTTGACGTTCGGGGTGGTTTTCCCGAATGTAACCGGCGGTCCGCAGCCCAATTCACGCCGCGCGCATCTCGTACTCCACCGTCTGACGCCCGAGCACCCGCCCGGTCCTGTCGACGACCTGCACCTGCCAGCGCAAGTGCACCGTCTCATAAAGGGAAAGCAGCTCCCCCCACACCGCGTGCCTCCGGACGATCCGTGGAGCCGCCCGAACTCGAAACGACTGCGTGGTTTTCTCGTTCGCCCCGAGCAGGGCGGAGCCACTCGCGAGAATTTCGTCATCGGCGTCGACGAGGTCGAACCAGACCTCCGCGGGCGCGACCTGCTGGAGCTCCTCGACCCGAACATGAACGATGACGCCGAGGCCTCTTCCAGGTCGCACATCGAGGAGGCTCGTGGCCCCTTCGTCCTCGTCCCCGCCTTCCAGCCACCGTGACCGCCCTGAACCCCTGCTTCTGCTGTGAACCTGCTCTTTCGTTGCGAAGTAAGTCTTCTGCTCGCGCATGG
>JANMGF010001539.1:0-1381 GCA_031374535.1 Polyangium sp. (in: bacteria) | reverse complement strand
GAGTCGGATCACGCCCCGAGTCGCGTGGCTGGGGCTTTCCCCCAGGCCCCACCAGGGGTTGTCCACCCCTGGACCCGGACCAGCGCTGGCGCTGGACCTTGGGCGATTAACTGCGCGATGCGCAGTTCATCGAACAGCCGGTGGCAAGACCGGCGACGACTCCGCCCAAGGCCAAGACCGCCGCGCTGATGGTTCGGCTGGCAACGCGGTCGTGTCGTCGGCCTGTTTGAAAAACTGCGCATCGCGCAGTTTTTCAACCCTTGGTCCAGGGCCTGCCCTGGTTCGGGTCGAGGGGCGAATAGCCCCCGCGGGGTCCGGGGCAGCGCCCCCGCTCCCACGCCTCCCGAGGAGACCCATGCTCAGGCGTGGGCGACGACGGAGATCGTGAAGGAATGATCGGTCAGCGCGGCGCCTCGCTCGAGGGGATCCAGAAGCCTCCGTCGTCGTTTGGCAAGGCAAACGTCGATTTCGGGAGCACGTTGGTCCAGCCCGCGACGGTCTCGAGCACGAGGAGCTCGGCGCCCGCCTCGATCACCCCGATCGGCCGCTCTTTTTCGTCGCGCCGGAAACGAAAGGGGATGTCCTTCGACGCCCTGGCGACGCGGGGCGGGGGATCCATGACGAGCTCGGCGCCCGCGATGGAGGTCTCCGGGGGAATGTACTGGTCCATCCTCTCGCCCTTGGGTAAGGCCGCGAGGTCCGACCCGCGCATCCACCCGTCGATGGCAAGATCCGAGCGGAGCTTTCCGCGGACGAACGAGCCAGTCGTCTCGGTGCTCCAGAAGAGCTTCACGTCGGGGGTGTTCATGTGCAGGGTGAACACGACGTTGCCCGCGGGCCCGTCGAGGATGTCGACGTCCTGGGGTTTGGCGATGAACCCGCGGCCATTGCCGGGCACCTGCACGGGGATGGGCGTGCCGCGCTGCAAGGCGAGGGCGTCGCAGGGCGCGCTGACGCGGGCGGCCTGGCCATTCGTGCCGAAAATGGGCATTTCGATGGTGACGAACCCGAGCTTCGCCCCCGTGATCTTGACCTTCTGCGCGCTGGCGATCCAGACGGTGTCCGTGACGATCGGGATGTCACGGGCAGCCCAGACGGAGATGGAGCTCGTCGCGACGTACCCTTCGAGCCGGAAGGAAGGCTCGCTCGCGCGCGTGGCGATCCGGGAGCGTTGAATGGCGGGATCGGGCGGGATCTCGCTCATCGACATGGGGACGAAGCCGCCCGTGAAGCTCGCGATGACCCGGCCGCCGGAGGGGGCGTCGTAAAGGAGCGTGCCCTTCGCGAGAGGCGACGTGCCTTTGATGACGCATCCCGGGCCGGTGACGCCAATCGTCGCGGGAGGCGGCGGAGGCGGGGGCGGAGGCGGGGGCGGCGGCGG
>JANMGF010001508.1:0-1754 GCA_031374535.1 Polyangium sp. (in: bacteria) | reverse complement strand
CGGCGACGGACACGGTCGACGTGCTCGTGCAGCCGCCGGCCGGGACGAGCAGCTCGAGCGGCTCCGGTGGTATGGGCGGCGCCGGTGGTATGGGCGGCGCCGGTGGTGCCGGTGGTTCCGCCGGTGCCGGTGGCGCTGGTGGTGCCGGTGGTTCTGCCGGTGCCGGTGGCGCTGGTGGCGAGGCCGGTATGGGCGGCGCCGGTGGTGCTGGTGGTGCTGGTGGTGCTGGCGGTGCTGGTGGTGCCGGTGGCTCCGGTGCCGCGGGTGGCACGGGTGGCGCAGGCGGCGAAGACGACACCATCGCCGTCGGTGGTTGCGGCTGCTCGGTGCCGGGTGACGAGGCGCCGGCACGCGACGTGGGCGGCGCAGGCCTGCTCGCGCTCGTGGGCGCCTGGATCGCCAAGCGCCGTCGCGGCAGCAAGCGGTCCTGATTCGTCGGAATGGGGGGCGCGTGTCCATCGCGCCTCCCCGAGCCCGCCCGCGTCGTCCTCGTGGATGGCGCGGGCGGTGCCCTTTTGTGGGTCCTATCAGCGAGCGGCGGGGCGCGGCGAGACGATCTCGAGCGTGCCCTCGAAAGGCGCGCGCTGGGCCGCGAGGGCGCGGACGAGGGCATTCATCGAGGGCAGGTCGTCGGCGACGAAAACGAAACGGTAAACGCCGGGGGCGCGCTGGGTCGCATAGACGAAGGCGCGGGTGTGCCGGGCCTCGGCGGTGATGGCAGCGACGGCGGCCGCGCCGATAGGGCCTTCGAAGCGGGCGAGGTCGGCGATATGCGCGTGTGTCAGGAAAAACGCGCCGCCCCAGTGAGGGCGTGAGGCGAGGAGGCTCAAGGTTTCGGGGGCGCGCATGGCGTCGGAGGCCGTGGCCCCGCCGAGCGAGGAGGCCATGGCGGCGCCGTCGAGGGCATGGAAAGCAGGCCAGAAGCCCGGCGCGACGACGGCGACGAGGGGCCGGGCGTGCGCAATGGGAGGCATGCCGCCGGGGAAGGCGCCGCGGACGGCGTCGAGGAAGCCGGGCGCGAATCCAGGGTCGTGGAGGCCGCGGCCCTCGGCGAGGCGGGCGTCGAGGAAAGGAAGCGCAGCCTTGGCGACGCGGTCGATCGTGGGCTCGGCATAAAGTCCCATGGGCGCCGCGAGCTTACGGGACAAACCCTCGGGATCGAGGCGTCCGAGGGCCTTGGCCGTGCCGAGCGCGGTGGCGAGGGCCTCGTCGAGCACGGCATACGAGGCGGGGGCGAGCGGGTCGTTTGTCTCGACGAACGAACGGGAGAGGGCGGCGAGCCGCTCGTCGGGCGCGGCGGCGTGGAGGTGGTGGAGCATTTCGTGGACGACGACGGGGGCGCGGTCCTCGGGTTTTTCGCCGGCGGGCATCTCGATGACGGCGTGGCCGCCGATCTGGCGGGCCGCGTCGAGGGAGCGGTGGGCGGGGCGGGCCATGAGGTGGAAATCGAGCGGGGCGCCGGGGGGGAGATCGGCATTGTAAAACGCGGCGAGGTTTTCGACGTGGCCCGTGAGTCCTGCGCGGGTAAAGAGAGCGGCGAGCTTTTCGGCGGAGGATTCGCAGAGGGCGCGGCCTTCACGTTCCCAGTATTGGTCGAATCGAGGACGGAAATGGTCGACGAGGTCCTGGGCGCGTCGCGCGTCGGCGGGCGTGGTGACGAGGCCGAGGTAACGGACGTGCTCGTCGGGGGTGCGAGCGACGAGGCCGGCGATGGCGAGGCGCGCGGAGAGGGTGCGATCGGCGTGGGGAAGGGG
>JANMGF010001481.1:0-5015 GCA_031374535.1 Polyangium sp. (in: bacteria) | reverse complement strand
GGCGAGGAAGGGCGTACGCTTGCACGTCGCCTCGATCCACCGCGCCTCGCCTTCCCCGATCCAGTCGCGCGCCGCGAGCCGGCAAAGTCGATCCACGCGGCTCGCATGCGCGCGGACCCGCGCCGCCGCATACGTCGCCATCTCACCGCGCCGGATCATGAAGCCCCAGTCGCTCGCCTCGAGCAGGACGAGCTCGCGGATCGCTTGATCCAGGGCGCGTCCCGCGAGGCCGTCTGCCCCGCGCCTCGCGCGCACGAGCCCCTGCACGGTCTGCTCCGCGTGACGCACGTGCCGCACGAGATGCGCCGGCGACATGCCCTCGGTGCGGCTCGGATCGAGCGCACGCCCAAGCCAGGCCTCCCCAAAACCCCCCTCGCCCCAAGACGAGGCCGAGGGCTCGGCGACGGTGAGATCGGTCCCCGCGGCGAGGTAAGCGCCAAGCGTCACGGGCGCGATCTCGCCCGCTCGTTCGGCGCGATGCAGGGCGCGCAGCACATGCTCGAGGAACAGCGGACCCTCGAACCACCAGTGGCCAAAGAGCTCGGCGTCGTACGGCGCCACGACGATGGGATGTGGCCCTCGCCCTTGCTCCACGCGCAGCACGGCGGCCCGCTCGGCGACGAAATGCTCGGCATGCTTTCGGGCGCGCGCCTCGGCCGCGGCGGGGTCCCAGAGGTCCTTGTGGGGCCCGGGGCCCGTGATGCGGTGGTACTTGAGGCCGGTCATCAGACGCGTGCCCGAAGGGCCGATCTCGCCTGCCAGCGCGGACTCCGGCAGATCGAAGCCGATGTCGCGGTAGAAGTCGCGGTAGTCGGGGTGGCCCGGGTATCCCGCCTCGCGGGACCAGACCTCGCGGGAGGCGCGCGGATCACGGCCGAAAAACGCGACGCCCGAGGGCGAGAGGATCGGCGCGAGCACGCCACGCGGAGGCCGCGGCAACGCGAGCTCGAGGCCTTGCGCGTCGAGCACGGTGTAGCCCACCCCGGCCGCCGCGAGCTCCGGCAGGATCGAAGGATCGTACCCACACTCGGGCAACCACAACCCGCGTGGCCTTCTCCCCACGAGCGCCTCGAACGCGCGTTGCCCGAGCTTCACCTGCGCGCGCGCGGAGGGCCGCGTGAGCGCAGGCAGGTAGGCGTGCGTGACGCTCGTCGTCAGAAGCTCGATCGAACCGCGATCCTCGTGGCTCGCGAGCGCGCGGAGGACGTTGCCGCCGATCCGCTCCCACGTCGCGCGTGTTGCAAGGAGCCGCGCCCGGTAGAGCGCCACGACAGGCCGGAGCGCCGCATCGGAGCTCGTCCGCTGGGCCTCCTCGGCCACGAGCCGCTCGAGCCTGTCCACGTGCTCGACGAAGCGCCTCTGTTGCCACGGATCGGCGAGCATCGCCGCGAGCGTCGGGGACACCGACACCGTGATCCGCGCGGCGATCCCGTCCGCTTCGAGGCGTTCGAGCACGTCGAGCAGCGGCAGGTACGACTCCCACAACGCCTCGTGGAGCCATCGCTCCTCGAGCGAACGCGTATGCTCCGGATGCCGCACCCAGGGCAGGTGCGCGTGCAGGACGATCGCGACGTATCCCATCATCGGCGGCGGGAGCCTGCGTACGCCCTCAGGCGCGGAGCAGCTCCTCCCCGAGATCCATTCCGACACGCGTCGCCTCCGCCGAAACAGCGGGCCACGCGATGCGACGCTCGCCCAGGCGCGGACGTGTTCCATCCGGCTCGGCCATCATGGCCCGAAGCCAAAGCTCGCCGTCCACCCGCACCGCGTGCGCCGCCACCGGCGTGCGACAGTCGGCTTCGAGCGCGACCATCACGCCACGCTCGGCAGCCACGCGCACCGACGTCTCCGGATCGTCGAGCGACGCCAGCATGTGCCGCGTAGCCTCATCAGACGCGCGACACTCGATCCCGAGCGCGCCCTGACCGATCGCCGGGAGCATCACGGTGGGATCGAGGATCTCGGTCGCGCGACGCTCGAGATCCAGACGGCGAAGCCCGGCGAGCGCGAGCACGATCGCATCCACCTGCCCCTCGTCGAGCTTGCGCAGCCGCGTGTCCACGTTCCCACGCAGAGGCACGATCACGAGATCGGGCCGCGCCATCCCGATCGCCGCGGAGCGCCGCAGGCTCGAGGTCCCCACGCGTGCGCCCGCGGGCAGGTCCGCGAGCTTCGCGCCGCTCTGCGTGATGAAAACGTCGCGTGGATCCTCGCGGCGAGGGACACACGTGATCACGAGCTCGTCCGCGATCTGCGCGGGCACGTCCTTGTACGAGTGCACCGCGAAGTGCGCGCGACCATCGAGCAGCGCCTCTTCGAGCTCCTTCACGAAGAGCCCCTTGCCCCCGACCTCCACGAGCGGCCGATCGGTGATCTTGTCGCCCGAGGTGACGACCTCCAGCTCCCCGACCTCGAGGCCAGGCGTCGCCGCGACGAGGGCACGCGCGAACGCGCGGGACTGGGCGAGGGCGAGGGCAGAGCGTCGGGTGGCGAGTATCAAACGAGTCATCCGAGATCCTTTGCTTCCGATAACTCTCGCGTGGAGATGTGCGGCGCGGCAGGCGAAACCGCAGGCGGCGACGAGGGCGCGTGGACGACCGGAGGGCTCGCAGCCTTGCCGTTCGTGCCCGTGGTCCGGAGCGAGATCGCTCCATCGATCGCGCTGCCGTCGCCGCCTTCCAGGGTGATCGCCGAGAGGTCGAACAGATCGTGCACCGCCTCGACGTACCCCTCGCCCCGCGCATCGCCGGCGAGCTCCTTGAGCCGCGTCACCGGCGCGTGGAGCAGCTTGTTCGTGGCGGCGTCGACCATGACGAGCAGCGCATCTTTCTCCGCGGCGCCGAGGTGCTTCAGGCGCCCCGCGAAGCTGCGCTCGAGCTCGGCGAGGAGCACCGCGCGCGTCCGGGCAAAGAGCGACACGATCGTCGGCGTGAGCTCCCGCTCGAGCGTCCAGTGCTCGAACGCGCGCGCCTCTTCCTCGACGATCGCCTCGGCGCGCGCAGCCTCCGCGGCCCGCCCTTCGAGCGACGCAGCCACGATCCGCGAGAGATCGTCGACGTCGTACAGGTAAACACCGTCGAGGTCGTTCACCGAAGGTTCCACGTCACGCGGGACGGCGATGTCGATCAGAAACAGGCTCTTGCCGCGCCGCACCTTGCGCACGCGCTTGACGAGGTCCTTCGTGATCACGGGCGTCGGGCTCGACGTCGACCCGATCGCGATGTCGACCTCGCCGAGCGTCCGTTCGAGATCCGCCATCCCTCGCGGCTCGCCGCCCACGTCCTCCGCGAGCGCCTTCGCCCGTGCCGGGCTCCGGTTGAGCACGATGATCTTCGCGCCGGCCTTCGCGAGCAGCTTCGCCGCCGCCTCGGCCATTTCGCCGGCACCCACGAGCGCGGCCTTGCGCCCCGTGAGCTCCCCGAAGATCTCCTGCGCGAGATCCACTGCCACGCTCGAGACAGACACCTGTCCCTCGCCGATCGCCGTCTCGCTCCGCGCGCGCTTGCCGACGCGCACGGCCCGGACCATCGCCTTGCCCAGCGTCTGCCCGATCGTTTTGACTTCCCGCGCAGCCTCGATCGCGTCCTTCAGCTGACCCAGGATCTGCGGCTCACCCACGACGAGCGAGTCGAGCGACGAGGCCACGCGGAAGAGGTGCCGCACCGCGTCGCCGCCCTCCTTGCGACCGAGGTGCGTCGCGACGGCGTCTCCACCGAGCGAAACCAGCGCCGTGATCGCCGCGCGGCTCGTCGCCTCGAGGGTTCCTCCTCGCGGCGGCGCGGCATACACCTCGACCCGGTTGCACGTGGAGAGCACCACGGCCTCACCGATCGCTCGATCCGAGAGCATTCGCTCGTAGAGCGCCGGGAGCGCATCGCGCGGAACCGCCAGCCGCTCGCGCACGGCGATCGGCGCAGTCTTGTGAGAGAGGCCCACGACGACGATCACGCGTCTCTCAGCCTCCGATCCTCGGGGCCCCGAGATCGACCACGGGCCGCACGAGGTACACCACGAGCACCGCAGCCACGCAGCAGAACCCCGCGATCGTCCCGTACGCCGCGCGCCTGCCGCGCCACCCCGCGGCGGCACGGAGGAGGAGCACCGTCGCGATCACCAGCCACGTCGCGTAGCCGAGCACGGCCCGCAGGATCTCCTCCACGGACCCGCTCTCCAGGCTCTTCGCCCAGATCGTCCCCGTGAGCACCCCGAGCGTCAGCAGCGGGAAACCCGCGATGAGGAAGCGATGCACCGCCTGGTCGAGGACCTCGAGAGGCGGCAGGTTGCCGATGCGCCCGACAGCACGCTTCTTTTTCAGTCGCTTCTCCTGGACGAGGTAAAGCAGGGCGGCGCCGCCCGCGAGCAGGAAGAGGGCCGCGCCCGCGAGGTTCGCGAGCACGTGCAGCGCGAGGAACACAGGACCGAGCGAGTGCGCGGGCCCCGGCTCCCCGAGGAAAAACGTGCCGAGCACGAAGACGAGCCCGAGCGGCGCGAGCAGCACCCCGATCGCATCGACGTGGTAACGGCGCCTCGCCGGCAAGTACACGGCGATCGCCAGGATGGACGCCATGGAGAGCGAGAAATGCACCGAGTTCACGGGGCACACGCGCGCGATGAGGCTCGCGAAGGTCACGTAACCGAGGTGGAACGCCGCGGCCACGCCCAGGCACGTCGCGGCCAGCCAAGCGCGCCTCGACGGAGCCACGGAGGCCCTCGCGCCCGCGCGCCGCGTGTCCTTTCGGACGACGTCAAGGAAAAAGAGGGCGCTCGCTGCCCCGTAGAGCAGCACGGCCACGAAAAACGTGCCCGTGGAGAGAGCGCGGTTCATCGCCGGGGAAGGTAGCGCGTCTTCGGTACGGCGGCAGGCAGATGCGCCCGGGATCGGTCGAAGGGACCGGGAGGTCCTTCGGGGCTCAGAGCTTCGTGGCGAGGAAGGCCGCGAGGAGATCCTCGTCGGTCGTCAGGTTCCGGCCCTGCGACAGGGGCCCGCCGCGCTGGTGATCCGCGAAGGTCCCGAC
>JANMGF010001480.1:0-1750 GCA_031374535.1 Polyangium sp. (in: bacteria) | reverse complement strand
CCGCCGCCGCCGCCACCCCCGCCGCCGCCGCCGCCTCCTGGAGATTGCGACGGCGACGGTTATCACGATCCGCAGGACACGAAGTGCCCGTGCGAGGCCGAGACATTCAACGGCTACCAGGACGAGGATGGTTGTCCCGACGATCCGGACCTCGATGGCGACGGTCTGCCGAACTCGAAGGACAGCTGCGTTCTCGTGCCCGAGGACAAGGACGGCTACCTCGACGACGACGGTTGTCCCGAGATCGACAACGACCTCGACACGATCCTCGACGACGCGGACAAGGATCCCGCGACGGGCAAGAGCTGCGCGAACGAGCCCGAGGATCCGGACGGCTACGAGGACGTCGACGGCTGCCCCGAGCCCGACAACGACAAGGACACGGTCGTGGATCTCGACGACCAGTGCCCGAACGAGCCGGGTGTGGTCGGCGGCGACAAGCCTGGCTGCCCGAAGAAGCCTTCTCTCGTCATCGTGACGGACAAGGAGATCAAGATCCTGCAGCAGATCCACTTCGAGTTCGACAAGGACAAGATCAAGCCGGACAGCTTCGCGATCCTCGACGCCGTGGCGCAGGTCCTCATCGAGAACCCGAAGATCAAGATCGAGATCCAGGGCCACACGGACAACAAGGGTTCGGCCGTGTACAACAAGAAGCTCTCGGATCGCCGCGCGGCGTCCGTCTTGAAGTACCTCGTGGCGAAGGGCGTCGAGCCGGGCCGGCTCACATCACACGGCTACGGCATGGAAGTGCCCATCGTTCCGAACACCACCGATCAGAACCGCGCCCTCAATCGTCGCGTGCAATTTGTCCGGACCGAAGGCCAGAAGTAAAACTTCGGCCGGGCCACCTCTCGCATCACCATCGCCCCCTCGCTCCCTCGTCGGAGGACAGACCGCCGTGTATCTTCGTCCGTTTGGGTCGCTCGCTGCCTTTGCGTTTTCTGCCGTGGTCGTGGGTGGCCTTTGTGGTTCCCCGGGATCGGCCTTCGCGGCCGGCGAGAAGGACAAAGAGGCCCTCAAGCTCCACGACCAGGCGATGGACGAGGACTACCTCGCCGTCGAGTTCGACAAGGCCGAGAAGAAGCTCAAGGATGCGCTGAAGAAGTGCGGAGAGGATGGTTGCAGCCCCAAGGTCGTGGGCAAGCTGCACGTCGCGCTCGGTACCGTCTACGGCGGTTCGAACAAGCTCGATCAGGCGAAGGAAGCGTTCGTGCAGGCCCTCAAGGCCGATCCGAGCGCGGCGCTCATCGAGTCACTCACCACGCCCGAGCTGACGAAGGCCTTCGAGGAGGCCAAGAAGCTGGCCAAGCCCGGCAAGGTCACGCCGAAGCCCCCGCCGGCAGGCGGCGGTGAAGACGGCGGCGAAGACGGCGGCGAGGGCCCCGCCGGGGATCTCGAGCACTCGCCGATCGCGGAGCAGGCGGTCAACACGCCCGTGCCCGTGTTCATCGAGATCGGCGAGGACGTCACGGTCGCGAAGGCGACGCTGCGCTACAAGCCGTTCGGCGCCTCGAAGTGGACCTCGCTCGAGATGACGCGCGTCGGCAAGGGCTGGGGCGCGGAGATCCCCTGCGCGGACGTCACCACGACGGGCGACGTCAAGTACTACATCGTCGTGACGGACGACGGCGGCGAGCAGCTCAAGGCGGGCTCGCAGAAGGATCCGTACCGCGTCGCGATCAAGCGCGAGCTCGAGGGGGATGAGCCCTCGCTCCCGGGCAAGAAGCCCCCGAAGCAGTGCGCGGCG
>JANMGF010001476.1:0-1443 GCA_031374535.1 Polyangium sp. (in: bacteria) | reverse complement strand
GCGCCGCCGCCGCCCGCGCGCCGCGCCGTAGATCCTCGGGGATCGCGCGCAGCCGCTCCTCCCAGAGCTCGGCTGTCGTGGCTGCGCGCATCGCGAGCTTCGCGTCGGGCACGACGTACCGACCGTCGCGCAGCTCGATGTGACCGCCCGTCGCCCACGCGTGCACGATCTGCAGCGCGAAGAGCGGGTTGCCCTTGCTGCGTTGCGCGGCCTCGACCACGGCTGCCTCGTCGAGGGGCAAGGTCTCGCGCAGGAGCGCGTGCGTCTGCGTCGGGTCGAGCGGCTCGAGCGTCGTGCGTTCCCCGCCGAGCTCGCGGAGGAGCCACTCCACCCATTCGCGCGCGACCGGGTCCGTCATGATCGCCTCGTCGCGCACGGTGCCGACGATGAGGATCGAGAGACCTGGCGTCTCGCGGTGCAGGCGCGCCATGCCCTCGAACGTGGTCGGCGAGCCGTGGTGCAAGTCGTCGAGCATCAGGAGGAGCGGCCGGTTCTTCGCGACCTTCTGCAGCGCGCGTTGCATCACGCGCCACCGCGTCTCCGACGACAGCGCGAAACGTTTGCCCGTCGGGCCGATCGCGTCGGACTGCGACGAGGGCCGGATCCATTCGGCCGTCGCCGCGACCCACATCTTGCCTTCGTCGTCGTCGGCCGCGACCTCCCACTGGTTCAGGAGGACCTTCTCGACGACGTCGCGTCCTTCGCGCTCGAGCCTGTAGTGCTGCACGATCGCGCCGACCACGCCGTCGAGCGGCGCGGCGATCTTCCGGTACCGCGCGCGTAGCGGGACCATCAAGCCGCGCTCGTGCACCTCCTCGCAGAGCCACTCGGCGAGGCGCGTCTTGCCCACGCCTGCTTCGCCCGAGAGGAGCAAGAAGCGGTGCTGCGGCGTCTCGGCGTTGACGAACTGGTGGGCGATGTCGAGCAGGCGCGAGCGCTCGGCGGCGCGCGCGACGAAAGGACTCGGCCTTAGCCCGAGCAGGCCCGTCGTCGTCACCTGCGAGTCGAGGTAATTGCTCTCGAGGAGCAGCGGCGACTCGCGCAGGCGCATGGACATCGGGGGCGCGACCGAGGGCCTCGGCGTCACCGTCGGATCCCCGCCGCGCGGCCGCATCCGCCAGAGCAGCACGCGCGCGTCCGCGGCGAACTCGAAGCGCTGCCAGGGCCGCTTGTTCATGAGACGCCGCACGATCGGCGCGATGTCGGGCGGGATCCCCGGGCGAATCGGCACCTCGGGCAGCGGCGCGCTTTTGTGTTTCGCGAGCAGCTCCTCGTCCGTGCCCTCGTACGGCTCCTTGTTCGCGATCATCGTGAACAGGATGCAGCCGAGCGAGTAAAGGTCCGTCGCGGGCCCCACGTGCGGCGCGGCATAACGGATCTGCTCCGGCGCCATCCATCCTGGCGTCCCTGCGCCCCAGCGGATCGTCGGCTTCGAGACGGGCG
>JANMGF010000607.1:0-11464 GCA_031374535.1 Polyangium sp. (in: bacteria) | reverse complement strand
CCTCGCGCGGGTCACTTTTAATGGGGGTATGAGGCGCGCGCGCTGGCGGTGTGGGGGGGGCGGGGGGGCCCCCCGCTCGGGTATCCTGTTATCGTGCGGCCGAGGTTCACGCTCGGGGGTACGGGCGGCGGGATCGCGTTCCGGCCGGAGGAGCTCGATGCGAAGGTGCGCTGGGCGATCGAGCAGTCGCCGACGCACGAGACGCTGATCGAGGAGAGCGTGCTCGGCTGGAAGGAGTTCGAGCTCGAGGTGATCCGCGACAAGGCGGACAACTTCATCGTGGTGTGCTCGATCGAGAACATCGATCCGATGGGCGTACACACGGGCGACTCGATCACGTGCGCGCCGACGATGACGTTGACCGACCGCGAGTACCAGAAGCTCCGGAACGCGGCGCGCGCGGTGATGACGGAGATCGGCGTGGAGACGGGCGGTTCGAACGTCCAGTTCGCGGTGAACCCGGAGGACGGGCGGTTCTTTGTGATCGAGATGAACCCGCGCGTGTCGAGGTCGAGCGCGCTCGCCTCGAAGGCGACGGGGTATCCGATCGCCAAGATCGCCGCGAAGCTCGCGGTGGGTTACCGGCTCGACGAGCTCACGAACGACATCACGGGCACGAGCGCCGCGTTCGAGCCGACGATCGACTACGTGGTCGTGAAGTGGCCGCGTTTCGCCTTCGAGAAGTTCCCCGGCGCGGATCGGCGGCTCGGTCCGCAGATGAAGAGCGTCGGCGAGGTGATGTCGATCGGGCGCACGTTCCCGGAGGCGCTGCAGAAGGCAGCTCGCTCGCTCGAGATCGGGAGGGACGGGCTTCAGTCGCTGCTCGGCAAGGTCGACTACCGGCAGCTCGGCGCGGATCCGAACGCGACGCGCGACATGTTGATGGACGCGCCGCGCGAGCCCTCGGCGCCCATGGAGATGCCACCGGCGAGCCACGAGGATCTGGTCGCTGCGCTCGAGAAGATCGTGGGCGTGCCCGTCGCGGATCGGCTGTTTTACGTCGCCGACGCGGTGCGGATCGGGATCTCGCTGGAAGCGCTGTACGAGGCGACGGGGATCGATCGGTGGTTCCTGTCGCAGATCGATCGGATCGTGCGCTTCGAGCGGACGATCGCCGATGCCGCGAAAGAGAAGGGCACGCTCGACGAGGGCACGCTGCGCGAGGCCAAGCGGCTCGGGTTCTCCGATCGGGCGATCGGGCGGCTCGTGGAGCGGACGGAGGACGAGGTGCGCGCGTTGCGAATGACGCTCGGCGTGCGCGCGGTGTTCGGCCGCGTGGACACGTGCGCGGCGGAGTTCGTGGCGAAAACGCCGTACCTCTACTCGACGTACGAGCGCGAGAGCGAGGCTTCGCCGAGCGGGCGGCGCAAGGTGATCATCCTCGGCGGAGGACCGAACCGGATCGGCCAGGGGATCGAGTTCGACTACTGCTGCGTGCACGCGGCGCTCGCGCTGCGGGAGCTCGGGTTCGAGACCATCATGGTCAACTGCAACCCGGAGACGGTCTCGACCGACTACGACACGTCCGACCGGCTCTACTTCGAGCCGCTCACGTTCGAGGACGTGATGTCGATCTGCGACGAGGAGCGCAAGGCCGGCGAGCTCGTCGGCGTCGTGGTGCAGTACGGCGGGCAGACGCCGCTGAAGCTCTCGGTGCCGCTCGCGCACGCGGGGATCCCGATCCTGGGCACGCCTGCGGATGCCATCGATCGCGCCGAGGATCGCGGGCGCTTCGACGAGCTGCTCACGAAGCTCGGCCTCAAGCGTCCACGCGCGGCCGTGGCGTCGAGCGTCGAGGAGGCCATGCAGGCGGCGCGATCGATCGGCTACCCCGTGCTCGTGCGGCCCTCGTACGTGCTCGGTGGGCGGGCGATGATGATCTGCCACGAGGAGCGCGAGCTCGAGTCGTACATCCACGCGGCGGTCGAGGCCGCGCGTGAGGCGGGCACGCACGCGATCCTCGTGGACGAGTTTTTGAAGGACGCGATCGAGGTGGACGTCGATGCGCTCGGCGACGGTCGGGAGGTCGTGATCGGCGGCGTGATGCAGCACATCGAGGAGGCCGGGATCCACTCGGGGGATTCGTCGTGCGTGCTTCCGCCGCATTCGCTGCCGCCGGAGGTCGTGGCTTCGATCGAGGAGCAGACGCGGCAGCTCGCGCTCGAGCTCGGCGTCGTGGGCCTCATGAACGTGCAGTTCGCCGTGAAGGGCGGGGCGATCTACGTGCTCGAGGTCAACCCGCGCGCGTCGCGCACCGTGCCCTTCGTGTCGAAGGCGACGGGCAGGCCGCTGGCCAAGATCGCGGCGCAGGTGATGGCCGGCAAGACGCTCGCGGAGCTCGGGATCGAGGACGGGGTCATGCCGCAGCACGTGGCGGTGAAGGAGTCCGTCTTCCCCTTCGCGAAGTTCCCGGGCGTCGACACACAGCTCGGGCCGGAGATGCGATCGACGGGCGAGGTGATGGGCATCGCGCAGACGTTCGCGCAAGCGTTCGGCAAAGCGCTGCGCGCGTCGGGCATGCAGCTACCGACCACGGGGTGCGCGTTCATCTCGGTGAAGAACGACGACAAGCCCGCGGCGTGTGTCATCGCGCGGCGCCTGCGCGCTCTAGGGTTCTCGATCCTGGCGACGAGCGGTACGGCCGAGGCGCTCGCTCGTGCGCGTATCCCCGCGACGCCCATCAACAAGGTGAACGAGGGCTCGCCGCATGTCGTCGACGCGATCAAGGCCGGGCAGGTCGCGCTCGTCGTGAACACCACGGTAGGCGCGCGGTCGATCCGCGACAGCTATCCGATCCGGCGGAACGCTCTGCTCGCCAACGTCCCGTACTTCACGACGATGGCGGCTTCGATGGCTGTGGTCGACGTGCTCGAGGCAAGCGCGCACGACGCGCGTGCCACGTACGGAGTCCGCTCGCTGCAGGAGTGGAACCCGTCCTGAAGGGCCGCCGGCGTGGGAAACGCTGGCAGGCTCTTTACGGTTCTTTGGTGTCGTCTTCGTTCGCGCCGCGAGCGTCGGGTTTGTCCGGCGACTCGCGGCGTTCGCGCGGGGTCAGCGCGGCGGTGAGGGCCACCGCGAGCGCGCCGACGACGACGCTTCCGTAGAAAAGGATGTCGATGGCGCTGCCCGCGGACGAGCAGTTCGCGCCGGGGCCGATTCGCACGGCGAGCACACCTTCGGGCAGCTTGAGCGGTCCCTCCGGCGTGCTCGCGCGTTCGGTCACTTGCCCACCACGAGCCGCTGGCTGAAGGCCCGATCGACGGCCTCGCAGAACGAGCGGAACGACTCGTACTCGGCCGGCGTGATGCGCGCCTTCCGGAAGGACAGGCCCGTCCGCACGGTGACCTTGCCCGGGGCTTGCTCGACCGTGACGTGGAACGAGCCGAACGGCGTCTCGCCCTTCTGCGACGTGGGCAACGCGCGAGCCTTCATGCCGGCCGGCAGCTTCACGACCCACTCCTCTTCACGGCTCGTGAGCGCGGTGAGGGCGATGTCGAGCGTGCGCTTCGACGAGGGAGCGAGCTCGGCGACGAGGCGTGGGGTGATGCTGGCGGGCAAGCTGAGCGCGTCACCCTCGCGCCGTGCGAAGCTCGTGGCCTTGCCGCGGGCGCGGATCTTCACGGGTTGCTCGACGTCGTCGAGGTCGCCGGTCTCCACGCCCGCGCGTCCCTTTTCGAGCTCGACGGGGCCGAAGTCGCCCGAGAGGTCCTGCGATGCGCGCTCGTGGCGCGTGCCCTCGGCGAGGTAACGCCTGCGCCAGTCGGGTGCGTATGCGCCGGTCACCTGCACGTCGGAGACGATCTGGGCTCCGCCGCTGTCCGCGAGAGACACCTCGACGTGGCGGCGCGTGAGCGACTGCTCGGCCGGCGGCTGCGGCAGACGCACGAGCTTGGGTTTGCCCTCGTTGACGAGCAGGCCGATCGCCGCGCGGTCCATGACGGGCAGCTCGTTCGAGCCCGTATGTTCGGCTGTTCCGTCGAGGTAGAGGTCGAGCGATGGCACGTAGACGATCGCGTGATCGAAGGGCGCGAGGCTCGCGGGCTCGGGGGCGATGTCGCCACGCATGCGCGTACGGAGCAGGACGATCGTCGAGTTGATGCCGAGCTCGCGCAGCATCGTGACGATCAGCGTCGCCTTGTCTTTGCAGTCGCCCCAGCCGCGGGCGAGCGTCTGCGCGGCGCGGCGCGGACGGATGCCTTCGATGCCGAACTCGAGCGCGACGTACCTCGTCTGCGTCGCGAACTTGTAGATGGCGCGTACCTTCGCGGCGTCGTCGGGCAGGTTCTTCGTGAGCTCACGGGCGCGCTTGCGCACCTCGTCGTCGACATCGAACTGCTCGCGTGCGAGGCCCCAGTACCACGCGCCCACCGCGTCCCACGTGTCGAACGTCGAGACGTGTACGGTGCCGAGCACCTCGGACCAGGGCGGCATGTTGGGCTCGGGCGCGAGCGGCGGGACGTTCGTCCCGGTGAAGCGGTAGATGCGTTTGTCGCCGTCCTCCTTCACCTCCTCGGCGAGGCCGGGCAGCCGGTCCGTGCGGAGGAAGAAGCGGCGCGACTTCGGCGTGATGAGGACGTACTCGCTGCTCGCGATGGGTTTGTCGTTCTGGAGGTACTGGACCTCGCCGAAATAATCGGAGCGCTCGTTGCGCGGGGCGACGTCCTCCACGCGGTAACGCAGCTCCACGACGTCGCCCGCGTTGAGGCGCGGGAAGAGGACGACGAAGGCGCGTTGCGACGTGTACATCGAGATCGCGGGGTTGTCCGCGGGGCCCTCACCGCTCTCGATCGCCTCGTCGATCTTGCCGTTCGCCCGGTACACCCGCGCGGCTCGTAGATCGACCGTCTGGCGATCGGCCTCGTAGGCGAAGTCGTACTGGCGCGCGGTCGCGGCGCTCTCGTCCGTGAGCGGCTGGAAGACGACCTGGTGGAAGCGGCTCGCGAGGCCGTTCTGGTAGACGGTGGTCACCGTGAGGTTACGCATGAAGCGCATGGGGTAGCCCTGCGCGGGCGCTTGGCGCATCGGCAGGAACTTCTCGGGCGCCCACGCATACGCCTCGTCCGCGCGTGGCGCCTTCGGCTCGATGTGCTCGACGTACTCGCGCACCTCCTTCGCTTGCGGGGCGATCGTGAGGATCTGTCGCAGCAGATCGAGCTGTTTGTCGCGGTCGCCGTCCTCGCCGTAGAGGTCGGAGAGCGCGCGGAGCGTCTGCACGTCCTCGGGGGCCATCGCGAGCGCTTGCTGATAGGTCGCCAGCGCGCGGTCCTTCTGGCCGAGGGCGCGATACGTGCGGGCCGCGAGCCCACGCGCCCACGCGCTGCCGGCGTCGATGCCGAGGAAACGATTGAGCCACCGCTCGGCGCCCGCGGCGTCGCGGCGCGCCACGGCGAGCTCGACCTTCTGGCTGAGGAACTCGGCGTCGTCGAAGCGGAGCGCGGCGTAACGCGCCTCGACCTCCTCGGCCTCGGTGTCACGCCCGAGCGCGCGGAGCTGCGCGGCCAGCGCGGAGAGGAGCGAGATGCAACGCGGATTCTTCTGGACGGCCTTCTCGAGCATGCCGAGCGCAGTGCGCTTGAGGCCCGCTTCGACGGAGAGCTCGACGAGGCCAAGCGTGCCTCCGAGGTTGTCCGGGTCCAGCGCGAGGATGCGCTCGTAGATGGGCACCGCGTCGCGCCAGTTCGCCCCCGTGCGCGCGAGGTGCGCCTCGGAGAGCAGGACGTCGAGTTTTTCCTCGCGTGTCTTCGCGAGCGCGCTCGCGCGTTCGACCCACGAGCGACGCTGGTTTCGATCCTCTGCGAGCTCGCCTGCGAGCAGGAGGCGCGGCACGGTCGGCTCGGCCTCGGCAGCGCGACGCGCCAGATCGCGCGCCTTGTGCTCGGCCTTCGGATCACCGCCGGTGATCGCGAGGTAACGCGCGTACTGCTCGAGCGCGGCGGGCGCGGGGCTCTTGCCCGACGTGAGCGCTTCGAATGTCTGCACCGGCCCTGCGGCGCGACCTTGCTCCTTCGTCTCCTTCGTCTCCTTCGTCTTCGCGTTCGCGCGCTCCTTCATCCCGGCGGCCGCTTCCGTGCTCGCCTCGAGCTCTGCGCGCACCTCGATGTCGAGGTCGGGCTTGCCTTCTGCATCGCCGATGCGCAGCGCGAACTTCGGCGGGCCCTCGTCGCCGCAGACCTTCACCGTGATGCGGCTGAACGTCGGCCGGAGCGTCACGGTCGTCGCGAGTCGATCGATGTCGAGCTCGCGATACGCCGCGTCTTCGAGGATCTTCTCGCCGTCGTAGTAGAGCTTGAACGCGCCTGCGGAGCCCATCCAGAGCGTCGCCTTGCGTGGCGCCTTCGTGCCTGGGCGCGCGCGTACGAACGTGGTCGCGTAGCCGCAGACGGACTCTTGCGGGCGCAGGATGTCGCCGAAGTCGAACCATCCGTAGGACGACGTCGTGGGCGGTACACGCCAGCGCACGGCGCGCTCTTTTCCTTGGTAGGCGCGGCCTGCGGGGATGGGCTCGGCGAGCTCCGTCTCCGGCTGGTAGTCGATCGCGAAGCCCGTTTTGTTGTCGTTGTCGAACGGGCCGACGGTCATGTAACGGCCGACGAAGCCGAGCTTTTCGATGCGCGCGAGTGCGCCTTCGAGATCGCCGCGCCGCCTTCGCGCGTAGGCGCCGAGCAGCTCTGCGTAGGCCCGCACGGGCGCGGGGAGCGCCTTGCTTTCGGTCGCTGCGACGATCGCCTCCTCGACGTGCGTCGGGTCGGCGCGATCCCACGTGCGCCAGAGATCACGCAGCGCCGTGTACGTCTCGGGGCCCTTTGCGGCGGCGATCGCGGCGCTCGCCTCGAGCACGTCGGGGTGGATGCTCCCGCTTTCTGCGCTCGCGGGGTGCGTCGGGGCGATCGCGCAGCAGGCGAAGATCAGCGCGAGGGCGAGTCGTGCCTTCGCGCGGGTCGCGCGATCCAGGAGAGCGCCACGTTCACGAGCCATCGACGGGCTATCCCGTGCGATGACCGACTGGTCAAGGGGAGGAGGCGTCCGGTTTCGAGGGCCTTCCGGCCGTGCCAACGCGGGTGCTTCGCGCCTCTCCTCACGTTGGCTTTTTCAAGGGCGCGCGAAGGGCTTTTTGTACGCATACCGGGTGAACCGGGCCGGTCGCGTGGGGTACGGTGGTATTGTGCCTTGCCAGTCTTCTCGATCTTGCGCGGGGGCTTGGCTTTTTGTCGATCGGGTTTGGCCTTGCCCGAGGGGGGCGGGCAGGTTTCCGCGCGTTCGATGCGAAAGGCCACCTTGCTCCGCGGCGCCTGCTTCGGATAGAACCATCGCTGCACGCGTCGAATGTGCGCCCGTGCGAGAAGCTCGAGCGGGTGCGCGAGGGTGGCTCTCCCGCGCCGTCAACTCCGGTTGGGGGCCCTCCGGCGGGTCCGGCGGAAAACGAAGGCACTCAGGCAACGAGACGAAGACCCCATCGCGGAAGCGCTGGCGGAGGAACGATGGTCAATCCTCAGATGGTGATGTACGAGGAGGAGTTCAATCAGATCCAGAATGTCGTGGATCGCCTCGTCAAGGACGCCAATGCGAAGGTCGTTTTCATCGTTGACAAGAACGGGCAGCTGATCGCTGCCAGCGGCGACGTGGACAACCTCGACACCACGTCGCTTTCTTAGCTGACGGCCGGCAATATCGCGGCCACCGGGGGCATGGCGAAGCTCCTCAAGGAGAACGAGTTCGCCACACAGTTTCACGAGGGCGAGAAGGCCAACATCCACATTCAGTTGGTTGGCAACCGGGTCATCCTCGTCGTGATCTTCGACTCGAAGTCCAGCTTGGGCCTCGTCCGGCTCCGCGTTCGGCGGGCGAGCGAGGAGCTGAACAACATCTTCGAGGCGCTCTTGAAGAAGGTCGCGGATCCCGGCGCCGAATCGCCCTTCGCCGAGATCACCGACGAAGACATCGACAACCTCTTCAACGACTAGGAGCGCGCGCGATGAGCTTCATCAACTACATGGCGCGCGAGATCAACTGCAAGATCGTCTATTACGGCCCGGGTTTGTGCGGGAAGACGACGAACTTGCAGTACATCTACGAGCGCACGAACCCCGACGCGAAGGGGAAGATGATCTCGCTGGCGACCGAGACGGATCGCACGCTCTTCTTCGACTTCCTGCCGCTCGCGCTCGGCGAAATTCGTGGGTTCAAGACGCGGTTTCACCTCTACACGGTGCCCGGACAGGTCTTCTACGACGCGAGCCGCAAGCTGATCTTGAAGGGCGTCGACGGCGTCGTGTTCGTGGCCGACTCGCAGATCGATCGCATGGAGGCGAACGAGGAGTCGGTCGAGAACCTGAAGACGAACCTCGACGAGCAGGGCTACAAGCTCGAGAAGATCCCGTACGTCGTCCAGTACAACAAGCGAGACCTTCCCGAGATCGCCACCGTCGAGGAGCTTCGTGAGAAGCTCAACCCGATGAACGTCCCCGACTTCGAGGGCGTGGCGCGAACGGGCGTCGGCGTGTTCGACACGCTGAAGTCCGTCGCAAAGCTGGTGCTCACCGAGCTGCGCAAGGGCGGGCCCTAGGCTCGGTCTTCACAGACTTCGCGGCATCACGACATCACGACACGATCCGACCGCCTCGGTTTTCCCTCGACGCTCGCACGCGGGCTTGGAGGACACCGGGGCGGTCGTGTTCCATGCGTCCAGCAGGAAGGTCCTCGTTCGCGGCGTTTCCCGAGGACAAAATGCCGAACGGCCGAAGTCGTGTCCTTCGCCGGAGAGCTCCGGAGAGAACAACGGTCTTCGGCCGTTGGCTTCGAGCGAAGCTCGTTTTTACCCGCGCTGCCTACCCACGTTGATAAATGCGATTCCGGCGACCCCGGTTCTTCGCCTTCAACTTCGAGCGGTAACGGTTCGACTTGCTGCGGTTGGTCTTCCGAGGACCCTTCGAGAGCATCAGGAACATGAGCCGACTTCCTCGTCTTGCGCGGCGCGATGGACGGCCGCTCCTGTAGGGAGGGCGGGAAGGTAGGCGATCATCGGTCGAAGTTCAAACGCGATCGCGACTTTTCCGCGCACGGCCGAGGTCGCCTGCGTCAGGGCACCTTCAGGGTAGACTCGGGGTCGATGCGGCAAACGCCCGAGCCACCGAGGGCCGCACGTGGTGCCCCCCGAACGCCTCTGCCCAGGGCGATCACGGCAGCGCGTCTCGGCGTGGGCGGGCTCGTCGCGCTCGTCACAGCGTCGTGCGGGGCGAGCATCAACGCCGTGTACGAAGGCGACGTGCGGTTCGAACACTGCATGGCGCTCGACATCGAGAAGCAGGTCAAGCCGACGATCCGGAAGGCGTGCTGGGACGAGTGGACGAAGTTCTACACGTTCGGGCAGACGCGTGATCGCGTGGAGTACGCGAAGCTGCGCATGAAGCAGCTCAACGGGGCGAGCGACTTCGAGGCGTCGGATCTCGGGACGGAGGAGCCACGCGTGGCGTCCGCGGTGCCCGAGCCGACGAGCGCGCTCGCGCCGCCGCCGATGATGCTCGTGGTGGACGCAGGACCCGCGGGGCCCGGGGCGGATGCGTCGGCGGATGCAGCGGTGGATGCGTCGGCGTCGCCGCCCGGATCGGAGTGCGCGAAGGCATGCGAAGGGACGTGGACCGAATGCAAGACGACGTGCGCGACGGCGACCTGCGAGCGTGGTTGCACGGGGCAGTTCAAGCGCTGCATGCGCAAGTGCTTCTGACCCCGCATCCCGCGACAAAGAGACCGGAATCTTGACGTTTTGCTCGGCGTATGGGTATCGGCAAACGAGATGACGTCGCTGCCCGCATACGAGGACGGGGTTGCTCCCCATGAGGGGGGGCGGGGTGCTGTTCGGGTGTTGAAGCCGCGCAGAGCTGCGCCCGCGGATGCCGTGAGGCCGACGCGCGCCGAGGTGAACCTCGCGCATCTGCGGCACAACTACCGGGTGCTCGAGAAGATGCTCGGCGACGGCGGGACGCGGCCGGCGATCTGGGGCGTGCTCAAGGCCGATGCGTACGGGCACGGCTCGCCGGCGGTCGCGCGGACGCTCGAACGCGCGGGGATGCCAGGGCTCTGTGTGGCGCTGCTCGAGGAGGCGATCGAGCTTCGCGATGCGGGGATCCGCGTGCCGATCCTGGTGATGGGCGGCTACTACGGGCCGCGGCGCGAAGGGCTCGAGGAGATCCTCGCGCGGGATCTCGTGCCGGTCGTGTACGACGCGGGTCAGATCGAGCGCATCGCGACGCTCGCGCGGTACGAGGGCGAAGGGCGGCCCGTGAGCGTGCACCTCAAGGTGGACACGGGCATGGGGCGGCTCGGCGTGTCGGTGTCGGAGCTCGACGACGTCCTCGACGCATTCGACGGGCGGCCGGAGGTGCGGCTCGACGGCCTCATGACGCACCTCGCGTGCGCGGATGGCGACGAGGTCGAGCCGACGATGGAGCAGCTCGCGTCCTTCCGAAAGGTGCTCGGTCGGGTGCGCGCGCGAGGGTTCTCGCCGCGGTTCGTGCATGCGGCGAACAGCGCAGGCGCGATGCGCTGGTCCGAGGCGCGTTTCGATGCGGTGCGGCCGGGTGTTGCGCTTTTTGGCGTGTCCCCGGTGCAGGGACTTTCGCCGGAGCTCAAGCCGGTGATCCGGGTGCGGACCGAGGTCGTCGCGCTGCGGACCGTCGAGGCAGGACAAGCGATCGGGTACGGGCACACGTGGCGTGCTTCGCGGTCGAGCGTGATCGCGACGGTGGCGATGGGCTACGCGGATGGCCTCGATCGGAAGCTCTCGAACCGCGGGCACGCGCTCGTGCGAGGACGGCGCGCGCCGATCGTGGGGACGGTGTCGATGGATCTCACGATGCTCGACGTGACGGACGTCGCGGGTGCGCGTATCGGGGACGAGGCCGTGTTCCTCGGACAACAGGAGGGCGCGCTCGGGCGTGACGTCATCACGGCGGAAGAGATCGCCGCGTCGACGGGCACGATTCCGTGGGAGGTGCTGACGAGCATCTCGCGGCGCGTTCCGCGGTTCTATCGCGAGCCCTGACCGGCGAGAGCGCGTCGCCCGGTCCTGCTACGATCGGGTGTAATGGATACGTGTGCGCGTCGTTCGGTCGGGAGGTTCGCGCTCGGATCGCTTTTGTTCGGCGCGTGGGGGCTCGCGTCCGCGCTCGGGGGATGTGGCTCCTCGAGTGACGATTCTCTGCCGCCGCGATCGCCGAGGCCCGTGGTCGATGCGGGCGTCGAGGAAGAGTTCGACGCAGGTGGGGGCGGGGGGCCGCCGGGGCCCGATGCCGGTGGGTACTGCGGCAACGAGCTGCACCAGGCGATCGTCGACGCGCCGAACCTCTACTTCGTGCTCGATGCGTCGGGCAGCATGCAGGCGCCTGCGCCCGGAGGGACGCGGTACGACGCGGTGCGCGCCGCGGTCGTGGATCTCGTGCGCAAGCTCGGGCCCCTCGTGAAGGTGGGC
>JANMGF010001441.1:0-30190 GCA_031374535.1 Polyangium sp. (in: bacteria) | reverse complement strand
CCTCGCTCGGCACGTATTTCTCCGGGATGAACGTGCCCAGGCAGAGGTCGTCTTCGTCGCAGATCCCATCGATGTCCTTGTCCCGACAATCACACGCGTCGCCATACCCGTCGTCGTCGGCGTCGTACTGGTCGGGGTTGTGCGCGTCGGGGCAGTTGTCGTCGACGTCGCAGACGTTGTCGTAGTCCACGTCGAGGCAATCACACGCGTCGCCATACCCATCGCGGTCGCCGTCGTATTGGTCGGGGTTGTGCGCGTCGGGGCAGTTGTCGTGGATGTCGCAGATTCCATCGTAATCGCTGTCGGGGCAGGTCGACGGCGGCGCGATCAGACGTCCATCGGCCGTCCCGAGGTCCTCGCCCCGGCTTCCGACGTCCATGCAGCCGGCGACGATCAGCGCGATGAAGCCCCCTGTGACGTAGTTGAAGCCAGTCTTTCTTTTCATGAAAAGTGCACCTCGTTGCGTAGGACGATCGCCACGGGCGGGACGGAGCCGTGCGTGACGGCACGGCGGCTTCCGTCCGCGCACGAGAACCGCGACGTATCGGGCCAAAAGGCCCGCGTCGAATTCATAGGATACTATCTAGCCGGGGAAGCTCGTCCTTCAACCCAATTCCACGCGCAGCAGGAGCGCGGGATCACGGCGAATATCCAGGGGACGAGGAGATCTGGAGAGCAGGAGAGCAATGAACTCAGCGGACCGAATCCGCGACAAACGCGCCGCGTATGCCCCGAACATCGGTCACGGCGCCGAGGATGCCGCGTCCATTCCCTGACGCGCCGAGGGCACGGGCCCGTCTGGCGCGGCCGCGAGCAAGAGCTTGGGCTCGATTCCCGTATGCGTGGTGATGAGGCGGGCGCCGCGCTTGAAGGTGAAGTATTGCCACGTCCAGTTGAACATCACGAGGAATCGGTTCTTGAAGCCGATGAGGAAAAAGACGTGGACGGCCATCCACGCGAGCCAGGCCATGAAGCCGGCGAGCTGCAACTTGCCCACCATCGCAATGGCGCGCTTGCGGCCGACGGTGGCCATCGTGCCCTTGTCGCGATACACGAAGGGCTCGCGGGGCTTTCCACGGGTCTCGGCGCGGATCTGGCGCGCGACGTACTTGCCCTGCTGGATGGCGGCAGGGCAGAGGCCAGGGACCTCGACGCCGTGTTTGTCGAGGCAAGCGGCCATGTCGCCAATGGCGAAGACCTCGGGGTGGCCCGGGAGGGAGCAATCGGAGGAGACCTTGACCCGGCCGCCACGGTCGAGCTCGACGCCGATCGCACGCGAGAGTTTGGTGCCACGCACGCCCGCAGCCCATACGACGGTGGATGCATCGAGGCGCTCGCCGTCCTGGAAAGCAATGCCCTCGGGGTCGATGCGGGCGACGGGGCGGCCCTTTTTGACTTCGACGCCGAGGGAGGCGAGCTGCGCCTCGGCACGATCGGCGAGCTCCTGGGGGAAAACGCCGAGAATACGCGGGCCCGCCTCGACGAGCACGACGCGGGTCGCCGAAGGGTCGATGGCGCGGAAATCACGCGAGAGGACGTACGTGGCGAGCTCGGAGAAAGCGCCGGCCATCTCGACGCCGGTCGGACCTCCGCCGATCACGACGAAGGTGAGCAATCGTTTGCGAGCCTCGGGATCCGCCGTGCGTTCGGCGCCCTCGAAGGCGAGGAGCATTCGTTCGCGAATACGAAGGGCCTCGTCGAGGGTCTTCAGCCCGAGCGCGTGGGCGCTCCACTCGTCGTGGCCAAAGAAGTTGTGCGTCGCGCCGACGGCGAGGACGAGGTAATCGTACCGGAGCTCGCCCTTGTCGAGCAAAAGCCGCTTGCCCGGGAGGTCGACGCCGCTCGCCTCGGCGAGGAGGACACGCACGTTCCTTTGGCGCGAGAACACGGAGCGGATGGGCACGGCGATGTCGGCCGGCGAAAGTCCAGCGGTCGCGACCTGGTAGAGCAAGGGCTGGAAGAGGTGATGGTTGGTGCGGTCGACGAGCGTGACGCGCACAGGGGCGCCCGCGAGCGACATCGCGGCGTTGAGCCCACCAAAACCACCACCGACGATCACCACATGAGGCACGTCCTTGCGATCGGCCATACGGCACCTCCAAAACGGACCCCGAGTAGAGCCCGGGCAGCACGGGGAACGGAAGTCTTTTCGACGCGCCACGTAGGGACTTAGCATTCGTCTCTGTGGGAGCGTGGCACCCGAGCCCAAGAGCCACACATCGATGATCAAGAAAGCACGAAAAGAGAGTCGTGTATCCGGCAGCGCGACAGCGAGCGCACGGCCAGAGCGCCGCGCCGCCGAGCCGGAGGGCGCAGGGGCGTGGACGTTCCTGACGAACCACGCGCACGTGCTCTTCTGCCTGGCGGAGGACCCGGAGGTGCGGCTGCGCGACGTGGCCGCTCGGGTGGGGATCACGGAGCGCGCCGTGCAAAGGATCGTGACGGACCTCGAGGACGAGGGGTTCGTGACGCGTTCGCGGGTCGGGCGGCGCAACCTGTACGAGGTGCACCCGGAACGGTCGTTGCGGCACCCGGTCGAGGCGCATCGCGACGTCAAGGCGCTCCTCGAGCTGGTCTTGAAAGGTCGACGGCCAAAGGCCGCGCGCTGACCGAAAAACCCGGCTCGAGGGCAAAAAGGACGGGGTCTGGGGCCGGAAACGGGCCGTCCGCCGCGTTTGGGGTTGGCTCGCAGGGGACAGCCGTGCTACCTCGGTGGCGCTTTGGGCGCGAGTCCCCAGGCGCGGTCGAAAGGTCGTGGCCCGAGGTCTCTCGTCTGGAGGCTGGAGAGGTGGCCGAGTGGCTCAAGGCACACGCTTGCTAAGCGTGCGATCGGGAAACTGATCCGAGGGTTCGAATCCCTCCCTCTCCGCCAGCACGAGCACGTCAGGTCGTGCGTCGCCCCTGGACCAGGTACACGAGCTCCGCCAGGGCGTGCACGTCGAGGCAAAGGCGCACGACGTCGCCACGCAGGATCGCGCCGTTGTACGGGCCCGCGAGCGCCACGAGCGGCGGCGCGGCGTGGAGGGACGCCTCCTCGATCTCGCCGACGGACGAGACGGAGACGAAAAAAGAAGGCTCTTCGTCGCGGCCAGGATCGAGCTCGAGCACGAAGGAAAGGCCGTCGTCGGGGCCAAGCGCCTCGCCGGTCTCGAGCGCGCCGAGCCCACGCACGCACGCGGCGAGAGGAAATGCGAGCGTGCCTGGCAAGTCCGCGCCACACGCGATACGCCGGACGAGCCGCGCCGGGATCGCATACACGGCCTCGCCCGCACGGACCCAGAGGACACGCACGAGGCCACGATCGAGCGGGACTTCGAGGGTGGCGACGAGCCCCTCGGAAGGACGGCTGGCGAGGCGCACGGTGCCGCCGAGGCGGCGGACGGAGTCACGCACGAGGCCAAGTCCGAGCCCACGTCCCGCGAGGAGATCAGCGTTCTCACGCGTGGTGAAGCCAGGCACGAAGAGGAGGCCGAGGATAGCTTTGTGATCGGCCGTGGCCGCGCGAGCCGCGACGATGGCGCCACGCGAGACGGCGCGGGTACGGACGCGCTCGATGTCGACGCCCGCGCCGTCGTCACGCACGACGATGCGGAGCGAGGCGCCGCGTTGCTCGGCCGAGATCTCGACGCGGCCAGACAAGGGTTTGCCCAGGTACGCACGCGTGGGCTCGGGCTCGATGCCGTGGACGATGGCGTTCTGGACGAGCTGAAGGAGCGGGTCGAAGAGGCCCTCGGCGACGCGGCGATCGATGAGGGTCTCACCACCACGCGCGAGGAGCCGGACCTCACGCCCGAACCTGCGCGCCTGGGCGCTCGCCGCGGAGACGACACGATCGAAGAGGGTGGAGACGGTCGTGGTGCGCATGAGCGCGATGTCGGCGTGCGCAGAGGCCGCGTCGGAACGCGAGAGCTCGGCGAGGCCGAGGAGCGTGGCAGCCTCGGCGTCGAGCGCGTCGGAGAGAGCAGCGACGGCGGAGGTGGCCTTGCGGAGGCGAGATGTGCGGGAAGGAAAGGCGTCGAGGGGTCCGCGGGTCTCGGCGAGGGCGCTGCGAACACGTCGCGCACGGGTGGCGAGGACGCCGAGCTCACGGCCGGCCGCAGCGACGGCGGATTCCGCGCGTTCGAGGGAACGGACGCGATCGAGGAGGCGATCGAGAGCGACGGTGGAGACGCGGAGGGTCTCGCCGGAGAGACGAAGGGCGCGCGGATGGAGCGAGGGTTCGGGGGTGCTTTGGGGGGAAAGTTCGGGGCTGCTCAGGGATGGAGGCGGGGGCTGCGAGTTCGAACGGGCGCCGTGGGTGAGGCGGCGGAGGACTTCGACGGCGCGATCGGGGGCCGCGACGAGCTCGCTGAGCAGGCCTCGCCATCGCGCGATCTCGGAGATGGCCCGACGCGCTTCGACCTCGCTGCGGCTCGCGTCACGCGCGCGATCTTCGAGGCCGTGGCAAAACCACGCGGTGGCGTCGTCGCCAGCGGCGAGGGCGGCGGCCTTCATGGAGTGTACTTCGCGGAAGATGCCGGCGATGACCTGAGGCTCGGGGAGATCGCCCGCGAGGAGCTCGTCGATCCGCGCGAGGCGATCGGTCATCTCGGCGGCGTAACGGGCGCGTTTTTCGAGAGGGGCTGGGCGGCCGCGGAGATCCCACGGGGGTTCGGGCCAGACGGGAGCCGGGATGGGGCGGCCGGCGGAGAGGGCCTCGTGCGCGATGGCGAGGACGGCGCGCGCATCGGCGAGAGCAGAAGGATCATCGTCGACGAGGCGGCGCTCGACACGAGCGAGTGATTCGAAGAGCGCGCGTTCGCCCGCGAGACCGGCGGAGCCTTTCAACGCGTGGATCGCGCGGCGCTGGGCGTCGCCGGGGGCGTCGTCTGCGAGCGCGGCGGTGTGGCGGTGGATCTCCTCGAGGAGCAGGCGGCAGATCTCGGGGTCCGCAGTCACGGGGAGGTCCCACCGTCGTCGCCTGGGGGTGAAGAAGGCGTGGCCTCACTTGCGCGACCCTCGTCGCCGAGCTCGCCGAGGAGGCGCGAAAGGGGCGCGAGCACGGGACGGAGCGCGCCGAGCAAAAGCGGGCGCGCCGGGGTGGCAACGCGGAGCGTGGAGAGCGCCGAGAGCAGGCCACGCGCATGTTCGGCCGCGAGCGCGACGGCTCGTGCGACTTCGGGATCGATGCCCGTGGCGCGGCGCAAGTGTCGCTCGACGTCGGTGAGCGCGAGGCCTGCGCGACCTGCCGCGTCGCCAAGAGCGCGCGCGGCGCCACCCGTGTCGTCGGCGGCCGAGAGGACGTCTGCGAGCTGGCCACGAATGAGGCTCGTCTCGGCCGCGATCTCCTCGACGACCATGACGAGGTCACGCGAGGTCTCGGCCCCGCGCGCGGCGTGCGTGCGGATCTCTTCCGACAAGAGGAGCAGGGCTTTGCCTTGGGGCTCCGCGGTGCGCGCGCCTTCGAGCCCCGCGTTGAGCGCGACGACCGAGAGCCGTTCGAACGTGTCGGCGACACGCGTGGCCGCGAGCGTGAGGCCCTCGGCATGCGCGGCCATGGCACCCGCGCGCTCGGAGACACCTTCGATCGAAGCCCTCTGCCGCGTGACGGCATCCATGAGGCGTGGGGCGCCCTCGGCCGCCTCGTGGACCGCGCGTTGCGCCTCGCCGTGCGCCGACCAGAGCGCCGTGTCGATGTCCGTCGCAGCCTCGGGCGCGCTCGCGGGCTCGGTCGCGCGCCGGAGCACGTCGAGCCACCTGCGCCTGCGCGGCGCGCTCACGACGCCACCGCCGGCGAACGAAGGAGCCCCGTGCGCGCGGGCCACAGGGCCTCCTCGGCCTCACGACGAAGCGCCGCGACGTCGAGGACCTCGGCATCCACCTCGCCCACACGCACGAACCCGGGCCGCGTCTCGTCGAAGAGCCCCGAAGCCTCGATCGCGCGGCCCACGATCGCGACAGGTTCGCCGCCGAGGTCGCAAAGAACGGCCGTCGTGCGTTCGTTCTGGGACGACGGAGAGAGCCCCTCCTCGTCGATGCAAAGGACCGTGACGACCTCGCCATTCGCGAGCGCCACGCCGGCCGCAGGCCTGCGCAGGCCTTCGACGGGCGTGATCGAGGGCAACACGAAGACGCCGCGCACGACCTCCGCAGGCACGAGCACGAAGCGTCCGCGGTTCGGGACCGAAACTCTCACGAGCACGCCACCGCGTCGCACACGCCGTTCCCCCTGCCGCGCGTTTACCTCGTACGAAGCACGCGCGACTGCAAGAATTGGTAGATGATCTTCACCGCGTCGAACGAGCCGACGGTGCTCTCCTTGACGACCTCGCTCACGGTGCGTTGACCGTTCACCGCGTCGAGCACGAGCTGCTCGGACCGCGCGAGCTGGCCGGGCGCGAGTCCTTCGAGCGCGAACTGATCGATGACGAGCACCTGATCGAAGTGGATCGTGCCCTCCATGAGCCGCCACTCGTCCACGCGGCGGAAGCCTTCGAGCACGAGGCCGCTGACGCCGAGGGTGAGCTTCGCCATGTCGGCCTCGGGGCGGAACGGCTCCTTGGTAAAGGAGAAGCGCCCGTACGGCCAGCGGAGCATGTCGTAGATGAGCTCGCTCGATTGCTTGGTGAGCACATCGACGAGCTCCTCGCGCGTGACGATGCCGCGGTTGACGATCTCCTCGCCGAGCAGCTTGTTCGTGCCGCGGAGCTCGGCGAGGAGCTGATCGAGCTGGTCGCGGCTGAGCGCGCCTTTCTCGAGGAAGTAACGCCCGAGGCGGTACTCGTCGGAGGCGCCGCGCGATTGCACGAAGTCGATCTGCCCCTGCCGCATCGAGATCGTGATCGAGGTGCGGTTGTTGGTGACGTGCAGGACGCCCGTCTGGCGTTGCATGCCGAGCACCTGGAGGATCTCCGCGAGGGGCACGGCCGCGAGGTCGGCGCTCATCGCTTCGCGTACGCCGTCCGCGGCGTCGAGGTCCTTCACCGTGAGCGAGAGGGCGGCGAGCACGTCGGGCGTCATGGCGCGGGCGACGGCGGCCATGACGGACGCCTCGCTCGCGCGATCCTGCGGCGAGAGGGCGAGGATGGCGGGGACGACGGCCGTCGCGACCTGCTGCGCGAACTCGACGCCGGCCCGCTGGCGCGCATGCCGGATGTGCATGCTCGGGCGCATGCTCTCGATCGGCGGCGCCTCCTCCTCGGGCATCTTCTGGCCCTCGGGGATGGGGCGCGAGCGGCCCTCGGCGGTCTTCGAGAGCGCGCCTTCGATGACCATCACGAGCGCGCGCGCGTCGAAGGGCTTGGTGATCGCGTCGACGGCGCCCGTTTGCTGGACGAACGTGCCGCGGATCTTGTCGCCCTTGGCGCTCATCAGCACGACGGGCAAGGTGCGGTGCGCGGGGTCGGATCGGAGCTCGCGGCAGAACTGGTAGCCGTTCATCCGCGGCATCACGAAGTCGAGCAGGACGAGGTCGAACTTCGGGCTCTTCTTGATGAGCTCGATGCCTGCAAGTCCGTCGCGCGCGGTCGTGGGCTCGTAGCCGCTTCTGACCAGGATGGCGCTTACCACCTTGAGGATGGTCGGGCTGTCGTCGATGACCAGGACACGCACCGCGCTTGCCATGTGGGCGGCGCCAGCCTAACTCGGGCCTTCGAAGATCCGCGCAGCGAAAAACCGTAAATCGTACGGTTCGGCCGAACGGACGGGCGATGTGGGACAGGGGGGCCCCGAAACTTGGCCGTCTCTGGTGGTCCCTGGCACGAGAGACCCCCGTGCCGAAGACTCGATCCTTCCCCGCACCCACCGAGACCGACCTCGCATGGCACGAGCGCGTTTTGCGTTTCGTCGCCGTGGCGCTGCCGTTCGGGCTCGCGCTCACGAGAGCCGCGGGCAGCGGGCAGTGGCGTGACGACTTGCCCGCGCTTCGGGATCTCGGTCTGCTCGCCGTGGGCGTGGGGGGCGGCGCGTCGACGCCGTTCACGCAAGCGCTCGGCCTTCTGCCGCTCGGCCCACGGACGTTCAGGGCGGCACTTGGTTCGACGATCGCGCTCGCCGTCGCGGCGATTTTGCTCTTCGGGCTCGCGCGTCGGCTCCTGCGGGCGCTTGGCGCAGGGCCCACGCTCGCGACGGGGCTCGCGGCGCTCGGGACGTTGACGGCCGCGCTCTCGCCTGTGTGGCAACGCGAGGCGACGGTCGGCGGCGGTGCGATGATCGCCGTCGCGCTCGCGCTCGGAACTCTCACCGCAGGGACCTCGGCCCTCCGCGCGAACGGCGTCGCGGCCGTTCAAGGCGCTGCGCTTTTCGGGGCGCTCGCAGGCGCGACGCTCGCCGAGAGTCCGCCTGCTGCGTTCGCCGCGGTGTTCGCCGTCATGGCGGCGCCGATCGCCGAGCGCCTTCCTTTTGGCAAGACGGACAGCCTCACGCCTTCGCCGATCCCGTCACGCAGGCTCGTCGTGGTGGCGCTCGGGGCGATGGCGTTGGTCGCGTTGCTCCTGCTCGTCCCGCTCGCGGTTCGTCCCCTCGCGCCGCGCGCGTTTGCAGACGTCGGTCGTGCGCTTTCGGCCGCGGATCTCACGGGTTTCGACGTGGCCGGTCCGCGGCTGTCGAGCCTCGCTGCGTGGGGGCGTGAGGTCGGCTTCGCCTCCTTGCTCATCGCGCTCGGAGGCGCGGTCGTTTCGATCCTGTCGCCTCGCGCGCGTGGACTCACCGCGCCGTTCGTCGCGTTCGTCGCGCTCGACACGTTGATCCCAGCGCGCGCCTTCGCTGCGCTTTACGTCGATCCGATGACGGCCCTCCGCGCGCTCGCCGTCGCCGCGCTCGCCGTGTGTTCGTCGCTCGGCGTGTGCGCGGTGACGCAGAAGCTGCTCGAGCTGCGCCTGCCGATGGCGAAGAGCGGCGCGGTGCTCGTCGTCGTTTTTCACGTGACGCTCGTCGCGCTCTCGTCGGAAGAGGCGGGGTACGTGGCGGATCGAGGCAAGCAGTTCGCGGCCGAGGAGTGGACGGATGGCGCGCTCGGACGGCTCGAGCCGAGCTCGGCGATCCTCGTGCGTTCACCGGCGATGGCGTTCCGGCTCTGGGCCGCGCGGCTCCTCCGCGGAGAGCGCCCCGACGTCCTGATCGTCCCGGAGAGGCTGCTTCACCGCGGGCGCGTGGCGCTCAGCCTGCTCGCGGTGGAGCCCGAGATCGAGCCGCTCCTTCGGGACTACGCGATCTCGGGGCAGCCGAACGAGTACGCGCTCTCGAAGCTCGCGGACGTGCGGCCGCTGCACGCGGAGATCGATCGGACCTGGCCGCGGCGTCTCGTCTCGCACCTCACGGTGGACGGATGCTGGCTGGAGTATGCGCCGCAGCCGCTCGGAGCGTCGGACCGCAAGCTCTCGACCACCGCGTCGCTCCGTCCGATCCGGCGCGTGATGACCGCGATCGCAGCGCCGATCGTGCCGGACACGGCGACGTCGAGCATCGTGGCAGGGACGTTGCGTGATCAGAGCTCGGTGCTCTCGCTGCTCGGCGAGCACGACGCGGCGCAAGCGTTCCTCGATGAGGTCGGGCACCTCGCGCCCGGCGACGCGGGCCTGACGGGCGGGTCGATCAAGCACGCGATCTTGGCGAAGGCGATGATGGTCGCGACGAACGCTCGTACGCCGCGCCGCCCGGGCTCCTCGGCCTCGCGCGTGCCCTGACCCGCTATCCGCTCAAGACGCGGTGGACATCGCCGTCTGTGCGGTCGTCTGGTTCGGTTGACGGATCGCCTTCACCCGCCGCTCGAAGATCCGCCGATCCTCTTCCGACATCGCGACGCCTCCGAACCGCGCCTCGATGTAGATCTCGGTGAGCTCGAGGATCTCCTGCGCGAGCGGGTGTGACATCGACACGAGCCCCTGCGCGTGCCGGAGCGGTGGCGTGCTCGGCGAACGGCCCACGCCACGCACCCCCATCGCCCCGTCGAGCGCCTCGTAGAGCGACGTCGCCAGCAGTGCGCTCGCCGAGCGTGGATCGGCGCCTCGAGAGGCCGCGGCTGCGCGTTGCTTCTTGCGCCGCAGCCAGAGCGCCGCGCCCCCCGCCACCGCGATGATGCCCGCGACGACGAAGAGACCGGTACGACCGCGGGGTCCGCCCGTGGTGTTCGAGCCGCCGCGCCGATACCGCGATGTGAGGCTGTTCAGGAGGCCGACCTGCTGGCTCAGATCGTAACTCACCACGTGACGATCCCAGCGCTGGCTCGTCGCCTCGATGAGGTCACGCAGGTAGGCCCACACGCCCACGATCTCGCTCTTCGGCGCCGCGTCGGCGGGCGGGGTGGGGTCGAAGGTGAGCCATCCGTACTCGTCGATCCATGCCTCGACCCACGAGTGCGCGTCGCCCTGGCGTACGGCGTAAAACCGCCCGAACCGGTTGTAGCTGCCGCCCACGAAGCCCGTCACGTTGCGCGTCGGCACCTCGAGCGAGCGCAGCATGATGGCCATCGCGGTCGAGTAGAACTCGCAGTGCCCGCGCTTCGACTCGAACAGGAAGTGATCGAGCGGCTGCGGGTCCTTGCCCGAGGGCGACGCGAGGTCGTACCGATACTCGGTCCTCAAATGATTCTCGATCGCCCGCGCCCGTTCGAGCGGGGTCTTCGACTCGATCGTCCACGTCGCGGCGAGCTCGCGGATCCGCTCCGGCATGTTCCGCGGCAAGGAGAGGTACTTCCATCGCTCCGCGGCCGGGAGCTTGCGGAACGTGGGCGTCTTTTTTCGCGACAGGAAGACGTCGTACTTGATGCCGCGGTCGTCGATGGGCTGGTACCGGAACTCGCCCTCGGGGCCACGAAACGCCATCGTTTGCGGCTCGGGCGCCACCGTCGCGCGCGTCCGCAGCCGCAAACCCGACGCGTAGGGCGGCAGGAACATCACGGGTGGATCGATCGGCTCGAGGTCGATACGCATCACCGGATCGAGCGCCGAATCGGGCCACCGCTCGTCGATCGGCGTGATGCCGCCCTCGCTCTCCACGCCGCGCTTCCACGACTCGCTCTGCGTCCAGGTGCGCCCGTCGTATGCGTCGAGCGCCGCGCCGCGCAGGTGCAGCGGGATCCGCGTGGGAGGCGGATCCGGCAGGTTCGGCATCTCGATGCGCATCACCAGCGTCGGATCGCTGCGGAGCACGCCGACCTCGCCGAGATCCACGCGACCCGAGAACCCGATGACGCGGCCCGTGTGCCCGCGGTTGAGGAGCAAAAGCGAGAGGCCGACGCGCGGGAAGAGCACGAACAAGAGCGCCGTGAAGACGAAGATCGGCACCGAGAGCAGGCACGTGACCCCGAGGAACGTGCGACCAACGACGCGGCGCGAGCGCAGGATACGCGGCACGTCGACGGGCAAACCCGTGCGATCCCGAGCGCCCTGGCGGTAGTTGCCCTCGACCTCGCGGCGCAGGTGGCTCAGCACGAGCGCGCCGGGCGTCACGATGATGATCCCGAGAAAACAGAGCCCGTAGCCCAAGCCCCCGCCGAGCACCGTGCCCGAGATGAGGTGCAGGAGCGCGAGGACGATCACCTGCTGGTCGTGCGCCGCGCCTTTGCGTGTCGCGAGCCGGATGATCTGGAGCGCCGCGGCGAACTCGATCACCACGTCGAGCACGTTCGCGTTCGGATCGAAGAGGAGCCGCCCGATCTGGAGCGCGAGCACGCCGATCAGCGTGATCGCGTCGAAATGCTTGAGCGCCGGGTACTTCTCCCACACGTCGCGGATCAAAAGCGCGACGACGAGCCCGCCGATGAGCGAGCCGCTCACCCAGGGACCAAACTGCCCGCTCGCGAGCAGCGCGAGGATACCCAGCACCGCGAGCGCGTCGGTCATCACCCGGTGAACGAGCCCGAACCTCATGCGCGCCCTCCGCTCGTCCCCGCCGAACCCTGGGCCCGCGCGAGCCTGCGACGCTCCTGCATCTCCTTCACGCGTCCTTCATCGACGGCCTCGAGCAACGCGAGGAACCGCAGGATCCGGTCCGATCCGAGGTTCCGATCTCCACGCGCCTCCTCCCCGAGCGTCGTTACCACCACCACGCCGTCGCCCCGCTTGATGTGCGCCACGGCGCGCGAGGCGACCTCGCGGATCCGCTTCTCGAAGAGCGCCGAGAACGTGTCTTCCGCGTCCTTCGGCCGCACCACGTCGATCACGAGCCGCATGTCGGGCCGCGTCTCCCGCGCCCGCTCGCGCAGGACCATCTGGTTCGTGATCGCGCTCTTCCGCCAGTAGATGTCGCGTGGATCGTCGCCCTCGCGCATCGGCCGCAGGCAATACGTCTCGTCGCTCGTGCCGCGCCCCGAGGTCCCGACGCCGCCGAGCGCGCGCCCCCGATCCTCGGGCGGCAAACGCACGGGATCGACGGCCGGGTAAATCACGAGCTCGCCGTCGGCCGAGACCTCGCGGGACTTCTCGAAGAGCCCGAACGGAAAACGCGTCGCGATGCGGAAGCCCGTGTGCCGGTCCCGTCCGCGCCGCGCGGGCGTGCGCCGGTAGGCGGCCACCTGCGCGCTCGACGGGCTGATCTTCAGGAAGAAGCAACGTTTGTCCGCGGGCTGCCCCGCGCGCAGATCCTCGACCTCGATCGCGTACGACGGGATGCGTTTCTTGTGGTTGTAGACCTCGATCTCCACGAGATGCGCGCGCCCCACCTGCGCCCGCGTCGGCAGCCGCCGCGTCACCGTCAGCGTGCGCAGCGACAGCTCGCTCATCACGCTGGAGACGACCATCAGCGAGAGCAACATCCCGAGCAGCAGGTAGAGGAGGTTGTTGCCCGTGTTGATCGCCGCGAAGCCCACGCCGAGCGTGATGCCGACGAAGTACTTGCCCTCGCGCGTGAACTTCAGCCGCCGCGGCAGGCGAAAGCTCCCGAACGAGCGCCAGAAACGCGTCAGGGCGCTCTCCGCGCGTGGGGTCGACGAGGCTGCCGACAGCGGCGTCATCGGCGTGGGCATGGGCGGCAGCGGCGTCGCTTCCGGCTTCGCGGCGCGGCCGTCCCGGGGCCCTTTGTTGCCCCGAACGGCGAGGGACTCCGCCTGCCTTCGGTCCGCTACCATGGCTCCTCGCTCAGAGCGGCACCGGCACCCGCGCGACGATGTCGCGGACCGCGTTCTCGCACTCGTCGCGGCTCGGCATGTAGCCTTCGGCGTGCGCGGCGAGGCGGATCCGGTGCGCGAGGACGGGCACGGCGAGGTCGTGGACGTCGTCGGCGATGCAGTAGGTTCGCCCGTGGAGGACGGCGCGGCTGCGCGCGGCGCGGGCGAGGTTCATGCCTGCGCGGGGCGACGCGCCGAGCGAGAGCGTCGGGCTCGCGCGCGTGGCCGATAGAACGGCTTGCAGGTACGTCGCGAGCGACGTGTCGAGCTCCACGCGGTCCACCTCGCGCTGGAGCGCCACGAGCGCCGACGGCTCGAGCACCTGCGGCACGGCCTTGATCCGATCGCCGTCGCCGCCCTGCAGCAAGAGGCGCATCTCCACGTGCGGCGGCGGATACCCGAGCCGGATACGCACCATGAACCGGTCGAGCTGCGACTCGGGGAGCGGGAACGTGCCTGCGAAGTCCTGCGGGTTTTGCGTGGCGAGCACGAAAAACGGATCGGGCAGCAGCGTCGTCGTCCCGTCGATCGACACCTGCCCCTCGTTCATCGCCTCGAGCATCGCCGACTGCGTGCGTGGGCTCGCGCGGTTGATCTCGTCGGCGAGCAGGATGTTCGCGAAGATCGGACCCTGCCGGAAGACGAACTCCCCCGTGCGTTGGTCGAACACGCTCACGCCGAGCACGTCGCTCGGCAGGAGGTCGCTCGTGAACTGCACCCGCCGCAGCTCGCCGCCCACGGCCCTCGCGAGGGCTCGCGCCAGCGTCGTTTTGCCGACACCTGGCACGTCCTCGATCAGCACGTGACCGCGCCCGAGCAGCGCGATCAGCGCGAGCTCGACGGCCTCCGGCTTTCCTTCGAGGGCCTGCTCCACCGCGGAGCGGAGCTCCTGGAGCACGGGCATGGAATCCCGCGCGATCGAGAGCGCCGACGTCATCGGGGCTGATGCTAGCACGAGCGAGGCCGACGCCTGCGGTAACCTCCCGATTTCTGAAGCGTGGGGTACCGAGGCGGCTCGCCTTCCCGGCTCTCGACCCTCGCCGGGCTTCTCGGCTGCACGCGTGTGGCTCGACCCCCGGGCCGCATGTATGCTCCGCCGTCGTGGCCGTCCCCGGTCCTCTTCGGGCCCCTTCCTCGAACGACAACGACGAGCGTCGCGACGCATCCATGGATGCCGACGCGCTCGCCTTGACCCCCTCTCCGGGCGGCGCAGCCCTCGAGTTCCCTGGATCGAGCGCGCCTCTTTCCGAGCCGACCCCGCTCATCCCGCCGTCGAAACAGGGCAGCCTGTTCTGGCGGATCCGCGGGATGCTCCGCACGGTTCGTCCGCACCAGTGGGTGAAGAACTTCTTCGTCTTGGCGCCCGTCGTCTTCGCCAAGCACCTCACCCACCCGTCGATCATCAAGAGCGCGCTCGGCGCTTTCGGCGTCTTTTGCCTGCTCGCCGGCGCCGTCTACACGATGAACGACCTCGTCGACGCGAAGGCGGACCGGGTGCATCCGGTGAAGCGCTTCCGGCCCATCGCGAGTGGCCAGGTCCCGGTTCACATCGCCAAGGTCATGGCCGTCGCGCTCGTCATCACGGCGCTCGGCGGCGCGCTCCTCGGGCCCTTCAAGTTCTTCATCGTCGCGGTCGCGTACTTCGCGCAGAACGTCGCCTACTCGTTTGGCCTGAAGAAGATCGCGTACGTCGACGTCGGCCTCATCGCGCTCGGCTTCGTGCTCCGCGTCCTCGCTGGCGGGTTCGCCACGGGCACGCCCATCTCCGGCTTCATGGTCGCGTGCACCGCGCTCCTCGCGCTTTTCCTGGGTTTCGGCAAACGCCGCCACGAGCTCGCTTCGGCTGCCAACGCGGGCAAACAACGCGCGGCGCTCGAGGCCTACTCGCCCCGCGCGCTCACCCTCGCGCTCGCCGCGACGGGGTTCGCCACCATCGCGACCTACCTCGCCTACACGCTCGACCACGACACGCAGCGCTTCTTCCAGAACCCCTGGCTCTGGGTCACCACGATTCACCCCATGTTCGGCGTGATTCGTTTTCTCCAGCTCGTCGTGACCCGCACGAAGGCCGAGAGCCCCACGCAGGAGATCCTGCGCGACGTACCCTTCATGATGAACATCATGATCTGGGTCGCCGAGGTCGTGTTCATCGTTTACCGGTTGAGGCCCTCCTGATGGCTGACGAGGTCGCGGCGAAGGATCCGGGCAAAGTCCCGGAAAAAAGCGACGCCTGGACCGACCTCGGCCTGACGCTTCCCATCTTTCTCCTCTACCACCTCGGCGTCGTCTTCCTGCCCGTACGCAACGCGGCCGATCCCGTCACGACCGAGCTCTCGGCGCTGGCGGAGAACAGCCTGCCCACGTACGTCGCGCTCACGGTCGCGGTTGGTATCGCGTTCGTCGTGGTCCTCGCGGCCACGGGGCAAAAACGCGCGCTCGAGGGCAAACGTTTCGCGCTCATGGCGCTGGAGGGCACGCTCTACGCGATCCTCATGCGTTTTGCGGCCTCGTTCGTCGTCGGTTCCCTCACGCTTGGTCCGAGCGTCCAGACGCACAGCGTGTTTTCCGGCGTCGTCATGTCGATGGGCGCGGGCTTCTACGAGGAGATCGCCTTCCGCGCGGGGCTCTTTGGCCTCGGCGCGCTCGTCGTGAAGGCCGTATTTGGCTCGGGCGTACGTTACCTCGTGCTCACGATCCTCTGGGCTTGTGTCTCGGCCGTCGCGTTCTCCGCGTGGCACTACGTCGGCGCCCTCGGCGATTCGTTTGACGTCCAATCGTTCGTCTTCCGCGCCGTGTGCGGCCTGGTCCTCACGGCCATCTACGTGTTTCGTGGCTTCGCGCCCGCGGTCTGGACCCACGCCCTCTACGACGTGTGGGCCATGGTGCTTCACGGATGAACCGACGAACCCGCTCGTTTGCCCTGGCGTGTTGCCTCTCGAGCCCGCTCCTGCCTGCGTGTGTCGCCGGCACACCGGAGACGCCTGCCCGGGGAGGGGACGCGCCCGCGCCCCTGCCGGAGGTCAAAACGGCCCCGCCCGCGCCTGGCATGCTCTGGATCCCGGGTGTTTGGCACGACGATGGTGTCCAATACGTATGGGTTCCGGGCCGGTGGGAGTCTCCACGGCCCCCCGCGCAAAACCCTGACGGGTAGCAGGGTAGGCATCGGGTTGCCTCGCCTGCATGGCTGTGCTTTCTCCGGTAAGTGACGCTCGCCGAGGAGATCGCCGCCCTACCGCAGCCCTTGCTCGCTCGCCTCCGGGCGCGCGGGTTCGATCCTGACCGCCTCGCCGCGTGGGCCGCCACGATCGGCCAGGATCGCGACGCGAGAAATCGCTACGCGGGGCAGGTCCTTCCGCCCGCCGAAGGGGACGTCGTGGACGCTCCCGCGCCCGGTACGCCCGAATATGCGCGTTCCGAGGCGCTCGGCCGTGAAGCGCTCGCGCGTGGCGAGGTCGCGCTTTGTGTCCTCGCCGGCGGCATGGCCACGCGGATGGGTGGCGTCGTCAAAGCGCTCGTCGAGTCGTTGCCTGGCAAGACGTTCCTCGACCTGCGCCTCGCCGAGATGGATGCCCTCGCCCGCCGCGCGGGCGCGACGTGTCCTCTCTGGCTCATGACCAGCGAAGCCACGGAAGGCCCGATCCGCGCGGCTCTCGGCGATCGTCTCGACAAGGGCGACGTCTCCACCTTCGAGCAGTTCGTCTCTCTTCGCCTCACGCACGACGGCAAGATCTTCCGCGACGAACACGGCGAGCCCAGCGTCTACGCCACCGGCCACGGCGACCTGCCCGACGCGCTCCGTGCGAGCGGCCTCCTCGACGCGTTCATCGCCCGGGGCGGCAAGACCGTGTGGATCGCGAACCTCGACAACCTCGGCGCCACCGTCGATCCCGCGATCCTCGGCTTCCACCTCGCCCACGGCGGACCCCTCACGGTCGAGGTCGTGAGCAAGGTCGGCAGCGACAAAGGCGGCGGCCCCGTGCGCTGGAACGGCAAGAAGATCATCGCCGAAGAGATGCGCCTCCCCGTCGGCTTCGACCCGGCGCAGATGCCCGTCTTCAGCACGAACACCTTCCTCGTCTCCGCCGAGGCCCTCGCCTCGCTCGACATGCGCTGGACGTACGTCGAGGTCGACAAGAAGGTCGGCGCGCAGAACGCGGTCCAGTTCGAGCGTATCGTCAACGAGATCACGACGGCGCTCGCCCCGCAGTTTCTCCGCGTCCCCCGCGATGGGGCCGCGTCGCGTTTCTTGCCCGTGAAGGACGTCCCCGAGCTCGAGCGTCGCAGGCCCGAGATCGAGGCCGCGCTCCGGTCCCGAGGAATTCTCGCCTAGGATCCGCGCAAGGGAGGCCACGCACTTGCATTTCGAGATCACGCACGAGTTCGATGCACCGCTCGACGCCTTGGAGCTCGCCGTCCTCTCGCCGGATCTCGGCATGATGATGGCGCCTTTTCTCGCGGCCACGCCGGTCGCGTCGGTCGAGATGATCGAGCACGTCATCACCAACGGCGAGCTCCGCCGCGTCCTTCGTTTCCAGGCAAACGCACCGCTCGCGATGTTCCGCGGCTACGACATCGCCCGCGAGGCCCTCTCCTGGGAGGAGAGCTGCGTCTATCGGCTCGTCGATCACGCCTCGTCGTGGTCGGTCTCCCCGCGCGAGCAATTCCGCAAGTATTTCCGCGCGTCGGGCACTTCCCGGCTCGAAGCGGCGCCCGATGGACGCACGCGCCGGACCGTCGAGGGCGACATCGAGATCAAGGCTGGCGTACTCTCGTCCCTCGCTGGGCGCGTGGCCCTCGTCGAGATCCGCAAGATCTACGACGCTGAGGCCGAGACGTTGCGCCGGCTCTCCACCTTATGAAGAAGCTCTCCGCCCTGGCCCTCGGGGGCCTCGCTCTCGCTGGCCTCACCGCGCTCCCCGCGCCTGCCCACGCGCAAACGAGCGCGTACGTCCCCGCCCCGGGCCGCCCCATCGCGGCCGGCGATGACGCGTCGAGCATCGCTTACAACCCTGCGAACCTCGCCTTCTTGCCCGGCGCCGAGCTGCGATGGACCATGGCGCAGGCGAGCGCCGCCGCGGGCACGACGAACGGTCATGCCTTTGATCTCGGCCTGCCGATCCTTGGTTTGTCCACGGGCCTGCGCGTCGATCTCCTTGACGTCACCACGCCCCTCGGCGCGGAAGCCTCGCAGCGATGGCTCCGCTGGGCCCTCGCGGCAAACCTCGACGACACGCTCTCGATCGGCACGACGTTCGGCTGGTCGTACGCCGATCGGATCAACCTCGACGATCAATTTGCCGTCACGAGTGGTCTCACGATCCGCCCTGCCACCTGGATCTCGGGCGCCGTCGTCGCGCGTGATTGGACGGCAAACGAAGCGCGTCGTTACGACGTCGGCCTCGCGCTCCGCCCCTTCTGGGGACGGCGTTACGCCGAGCTTGGCCTTGAAGCCTCGATCCACGAGCGCACGCGTGAGGTCACGCCACGCGCCACGCTCGGCCTCGACCTCCCGCGCCTCGGACGATTGCGCGGGGAGATCTCCGTCCGTGACCTCGCCGCGAGCCCCGACGTCACCGCGATGGTTGGCCTCGATCTCAACCTCGGCGACCTCCAGGCCGGCGGCGGCGCCATCCTCGGCGGCAACCCTGGCGACGTCGGCTACTACGCCACCGCTGCCGTCCGCTCCTTCCGCGACCCTGGTTTGCCCCTGCCGAAACGCGTCGCCCGTATCCGCCTCGACTCGACCCCCGGCGTCCGCAAACACGTCCAGTTCCTCCAGCGCCTCTGGCGTCTCGCCCACGATCCCCAGGTCGCGGGCGTCGTCCTTCAGCTCCGCGCCGAGCCCGCGAGCTCGCTCGCCCATGCCGAGGAGGTCGGTGACGCGATCCGTATGCTCCGCGCGCGTGGCAAGAAGGTCCTTTGCCACCTCGAAGACGCGGGAGGCCGCTCGCTTCACGTTTGCGCCCAGGCCGATCGTATCGCCATGAACCCGGCCGGCGGCCTGCGTTTCGCGGGCCTCTCCTCGCAGTACATGTACTACGGCGGCGTCCTCGACAAACTCGGCGTCCGCGCCGACTTCGTCCGCGTCGCCGAACACAAGCTCGCGGCCGAGCAATACACGCGCAAGGACTCCACCGAGATCGGGCGCCAGGATCATCGTGACCTCCTGATGCAGCTCGAGGGCATCTACATGCACGACGTCGGCGGCGGCCGTCGTCTCCCGCTCTCCGTCCTGCGCAAGACCATCGAGAAGGGCCCGTTCATCGCCTCCGAAGCCCGCAGCGGCGGCCTCGTCGACGTGCTCGCCTACGACGACGAGATCGACGAGTTCGTCGAGGAATCCATGGGCGGCGGCAGCGTACGTATCGTCGACGACGTGGCGCCCACGAATGCGCCCACGTGGTGGGGCGCGCCCTCCAAGATCGCGGTCGTTTATCTCTCGGGCGACATGGTCGACGGCGAGAGCCAGACGATCCCCCTCGTCGGCATTCGCCTCGCCGGCTCCTACACCATCGCCAAGGCCCTCAAGCGCGCGCGCGAGGACGCGACCGTGAAGGCCGTCGTCTTCCGCATCGAGACCGGCGGCGGCTCCTCGCTCGCGGCCGACGTCATCCTGCGCGAGGCGATCCTCACCGCGAAGGCCAAACCCTTTGTCGTCTCCATGGGCACGGCCGCGGCGAGCGGCGGCTACTACGCTGCTGTCGCGGGCGGACCGATCTTCGCGAACCGCGCCACGATCACCGGCTCGATCGGCATCTTCTACGGCAAGGTCGACGTCGTGGGCCTCCTCGGCAAGCTCGGCGTCGGCCTCGAACAGTTCCGCTCGGCTCCCCGCGCCGACGCCGAGAGCATCTACCGCCCGTTCACCGACGAAGAGCGCAACGAACTCGGCGTGAAGGTCAAACAGTTCTACGACCTCTTCATCGCCCGCGTCGCCGATGGCCGTAAAATGAAGCCCGAGGACGTCGACGCCGTCGCGCGTGGACGCGTGTGGACCGGCGCGCAGGCCCTCGAACGCAAGCTCGTCGACAGGCTCGGAGGCCTACGCGAAGCCCTCGACGACGTCCGCACCCGCGCGGATCTCCCGCACGACGCCCCCATCATCGAGTTCCCCGAGGACGACGACAACGCCCTCATCGCCCTCGCCAAGCTCGCGGGCATCGCCGCGATCCTCCCGCAATCGGCCGTCTCGCCGCTCGTGATCCCGCTGCCCCTGCTCGACCTCGCGCGGGGCCTCGCGCCCTTCATGGTTTACGACGGGACCAAGCCCCTCGCGCGCCTCGACCTCGTTGGTGACGTCTCTTTTGGCGGCGCTCCTGCGCCCGTGGACGAAGACGGCCCGTGAGCACCTCTGCACCGACGCCCGTCCTTCACGCCGAGGACGCTCGTATCGCGATCGACGACATCGTCGCGATCGATCGTTTCACCGTCCGCGCCCGCGGCGAACGTATCCTCTGCACGGGCGAGTCCGAGGCGCTCTTCGCCGCGCTCACCGCTGTCCCGCTCCGCTCGCGCGGCGCTCCTCACGACGACGCTGCCATGCCTGGCGAAGCGCTTCTCGTCTCGGGCACCTTGCACGTCGCCGGCCTCGACGTCGGCACACGCGCGCACCTCGAACGCACGGGCGCAGCGCCCCTCGACCCGCCCTTGCCCAAGGGCACCACCACGCACGACTACATCACCTGGAGCGCGCGCCTCGCCGGCTTCCCCCAGCGCGTCGCGCGTGACCTCGCCTCCTCCGCGCTCGAACGCGTCGGCCTCGCCTCCCTCCTTCGCCGCTCCCTCGAAACCCTCGACCTCCCCACGCGCCGCGCCCTCCTCCTCGCGCACGCCGTCGTCGCCGACCCTGCCGTCCTTGTCGTCGAGGCGCCCCTCGCCGGCCTCGACGGCCCCGCGGCGGGGTTTGTCATGAATGCACTATCTCGCGCGACCGAGGGCCGTGGCGTCCTTCTTTCGGTCGAGCGATTGGAACCCGGCACGCCCGAGGGAGAGCTCGCGCGCGCGGCGACCGACGTGCTCGTCTTCGCGGCTGGCGCGCTCGTGCTGGAGGGCGCGCCGGAAGAGCTTTTTGCCGGCATTCGTGTGTATGGCGTGACCATCCGGCAGAACCCTGCCCCCTTTCGCGAGGAGCTTTTGGCCCGCGGGATCGCGGTGAAGGGCGGCCCGTTGCGGATGAGCGTGACCTTGCCGGCGGACGCTTCCACCAAGGACATTGTCGCCGCGGCCAGCAAAGCGCGCGCGCCTCTCGTGGAGATGTTCCCGATCGTGGGCTAAGATCTGTCCTCGGGGAGGGTGGATCATGGATCGGGACGACGTTGCGTTGTTCGCGGGGGCGCTGCCGGCGGCGGCGGTCGTGGAGACGCTCCCGCCGATCGTGGAGCGTTTGCCGCCGGGGAGGGAAGGGGCGCGGGAGCTTCGGGTCCTCGTCGACGAGCTCTTGCGGATTGAGGGGGTCCACCTCGAGGAGGATCTCGCGATCGACCTCGATCCCAGGTCCTTCGACTTCCGGTTGACATTCGAGCGATTGCGCCACGTCCCCGCCCTCCTCGCCCGGTATTACCCCGAATCCGCCACTGCCCGCGCCCTCCTCCCCGGCTACGACGGCTTCGACTTCCACGCATTCGGCCGCCTCTACCAGGAGCGAATCGCTCGCGCCTTCGAGCACGTCAGCCTCCTCGGTTTTCCCCCGGATGCCCTCCGCCAGAAAGACGCCCGCGGCGACATTCGCCTCGCCGATCTCTTCGTCCCCACCCGATTCATCACCGACGATCGCGACCGTAAAAAGCCTGCCCTCGCCGAGCTGCTCGACCGCGGCGCCTCCGTCCTCGTCCTCGGCGATCCTGGCATGGGCAAGACCACGCTCCTCGCCTTTCTTTCGCTCCTGCATGCCGAGCCGGGCGTCCTCCTCGGCGGGTATCGACCGCCCCCTCGGCGCATGCCTTTTTTCGTCTCCTTGCGTGAATACGCCCTCGAATCCCACAAGACCGAGCTCTCCCTCCTCGACTTCCTCGCCGCCCGCGCCCGCTCGGACCATTCCCTCCTGAATGCCCACCCCGCCTTTTTCGAGGCCACCTTGCGCCTCGGCGAGGCCATCGTCCTCCTCGACGGCCTCGACGAGGTCGGCTCCTCCTCCGCCCGGAGCCGCGTCGCCCGTGCCGTCCGTGATTTCCGCGCCATCTATCCTCGTTGCCCCGTCTGGGTCACCTCCCGCATTCACGGCTACACCGCCGACATCGCGCTCCCTCGCGACGAATTCGAGCATCTTCGCATGGGCCCCCTCGTCGACGACGACGTCGATCGTTTCATCGAGCGCTGGTACCGCATTCAGCTCCCGGAAAACGACCGCCTCCGCGCTGACCAGCAGACCTCCCTCCGCCGCGCCGTCTTCCGCACCGCCCAGGTCCGTGCCCTCGCCACGAACCCGCTCCTCCTCACGCTCATGGCCTTCGTCCACCGATTCCTCGGCCATTTGCCCCAGGAGCGCGGCGAGCTTTACGAAAAATGCGTCGACATGCTCCTTCGCACCTGGCTCGACGCCAAGGAGCGCCCGGAAAAACACGCCTTCGAGCGCCGCGCCCTCCCCACCGAGCTCCCGCGCATTTACCTCGAAAAACTCGCCCTCCACGTCCAGTCCCGCAAGGCCGGCGAACAGGGCGGCCGTGGCCTCTTTTCCCGCGACGACGCCCTCGATTTCCTCACCCAGCTCCACCGCGATCGCGCCGAAGACGAGGAGCGCGCCCTCCCCTTCGAGGCGGCCCACGCGGAGATGCGTGATTTCATCGATTTCGCTTGCGACCGCGTCGGCCTGCTCGTCGACCGCGGCGGCGGCAAACTCTCCTTTTTGCACCTCACCCTCCAGGAATACCTCGCCGCGTATGCCGGCAGCTTCGACGTCGACGACGAGGACGAGGGACGGTTCGTCCGGGAACACCTCGGCGACGCGGCCTGGGAAGAGGTCCTCCTTTTGCGATGGTTCGTCCTCGCGAAGAAACGCGGCGAGCGCCGGCGCAAGCTCGTGCGGGATCTCCTCGGCGAGATCGTCGACGAGCTGGCCAAAAAGCCCGAGCATCCAGGCTGGCTCACGCTTGGTCGTGCGATCCGGGATGGCCTCGTCTCGCGCGAACGGGATCGGCGCGTCATTCTTTCCTTCATCCTCGCCCGCTGGGCGCAAAGGCCCGCCTTCTCCGGCGACATCTTTCTCGTCCTCGACGATATCTGCGAGTTTGGCGACGCCGACCTCCGCGCCGAGCTTCGGGCGGCTTGCGCCGATCTCCAGGAAAAAGGCTCCGCGTCGGAAGCCCTGGCCGCGCTCCACCTCGAAGGCAAACTCCTCGGCGACCTCCCCGGCGCCGCCGATCGCCTCCGCGCCCGCCCCGACCTCGACGAACTTTTGCCCGACCTCGTCGTTTTCCGCGACGAACCTGCGCTCGGCACCATTCTCGACGAACGTTCCACGATGGATCACTGGGCCACGGCGCTCGCCACGCTCGGCGGAACGGCCGTCTACCGGACGACCCTCGGCTGGTTGACGGGCCTCTCCGAGAGCCCCGTCCCTTGCGAGGCGCCCTTTTTTGGCGCGACGCGATGGTTACGCGACCGGATCCGGTCCGAGGTCGAGTCGCGCAAGGCGTACACGGAGCATTATCCCGAACGCGTCCATTTCCTCCTCATGTCGCCTTATGGGTGGAAACTCTCCGATTGGACCCATTCCCTGACGGCGCCGCTCGCCTTCGGGAAAATCCCCGTTGCGCTCTCCGCCGCCCTGCGACCTTCCCCGATCACCACCACGCTCCTCCACGCAGGGCTCGCCCGCGAGCGTATGGGCGACGCCGATCTCGTCGAAGGCCCGATCATCGAACGAATGGTCCGGCTCATCCAGGAGGCCCTCGTTTCTTTCCCCCAGAGCGAGCCCATCCCGCCGGACTCCGTGCACCACATCGCCGTCGCATTCGTACGCACCGTCGTGCGCACGTTCGCCTGGAGCTTCCCCCGTTCCTTCATTGGCAACCCCAAACCGACCTTCGTCCGTGAATTCGTCCAGTCCCTCGGCCGCGACCTCCGCAGCGACATCCTGCGCTCCTTTGGCCGCGCCTTCGCGCAAAACTTCGTGCGTGACTTCTTCCGCACCCTCGGCCGCGGCTTCTTGCGCTCCTTTGGCACGAGCTTCGGTCGTGATTTCGTGCGCGACCTCGTCCCTGCGCCGGAACGCAGGCGATACGCCGCGCTCTTCGGCGGCCCCGACGTCGACGCCGACGCGCTCGACTGGGAAGCCCGATGGGATCAGGCCCTCGGCGAGGAGAGCCACGTCGCCCGCGTGCTCGAACAGGACGATTTCTGGTGGCTCATCTACATCCATCGCCCGAGGCTCGGCATTCACGCCGAATCCCGCCCGCCGCACCTCACGTTCGACCTGAAAAACCCGCTCGCCCTCCCCGTGCTCCTCGCCGACGTGGGCACCATCGCCGCCAATGAATGGCTTTTTGCCCTGAGCCGCCACCTCCACGTCCTCCAACCCGACGGCAAATCGTCCGACGAGACCTGGGAAACGTGGCTCGATCAAAACCCCATTGACGCCTTCTGGGTCGCCCACTCCTGGGACGAGCATGCCAAGCTCATTCGCCAGCACCATGGCCGCCTCGAAGGCCCCCTCGGCGCCCTGGCCCTCGCCCACGCCGATTACGCGTCCCTGATGACCGGATTCGACCTCGTGGCCACGTGCCCCACCTGGAAAGTCCTCCTCGAAGAAGCCGGCCCCGAAAAAGTCGCCGCCCTCCGCGCCGTCGCCTCCGCCCCCCCATCCATTCCCCCTCCCGCTGCCGCTTCCGCCTCCGCTGCCGCTTCCGCCACCGCCTCCGAGCCCGCCCCTCTTTTCACCTGGCTCCACCTCTCCGACCTGCACTTTGGCCTCCCGAGCGCTGGCGACCGCCACAATCAATCCCAGATCCTCGCTATTCTCCGCGACGACCTCTCCTCCCTCGCTCGCCAGGGCCTCCCGCGCCCCGACGCCATCCTCGTCACCGGCGATATCGCCTGGAGCGGCCAGCCCGACCAATACGCCGCCGCCTCCCAATGGCTCCTCGAAATCGCCGGCAAGCTCGACCTCTCGCCCGAACGAATCTTCCTCGTCCCCGGCAACCACGACGTCGATCGCAGCGCCGACGCCGATCGCACCGGCAAGCGCCTCCTCCGCCTCCTCCGCAGCGGCGAGGACGACCTCGACGACGCCCTCGAAAACCCCGACGACCTCGCCCTCCTCCGCCGCCGCCAGAGCGCCTACCTCGATTTCGCCAGGACCTTCGCCCCCGCCTCCCGCGACCTCTTCTGGACGACCCTCGAAACGGCCAAGGGCGGTTTGTCCGTCCGCCTCATTGGCACGAACACCGCCCTCCTCGCGGCCGGCGACGACGACGCGCGCAAGTTACGCCTCGGCCAGCGCCAGCGCGCCCTCCTCAATGATGCCTCCCGCGAGCGCGAGCTCGTCCTCGTCCTCGGCCATCACCCCCTCGAAGACGATTGGCTCGCCGAGCAGCGTGACCTCGCCCGATTCCTTGGAAGCCGCGCCCACGCCTATCTCGCCGGCCACGTCCACGACGCGAAGAGCGAGCGTATCGTCACGGGCGGCGGCTCCGACGCGCTCCGCATCATTGCCGGCGCGGTGTATGGCGGACGCGAGCGCGACATCCCCCACGGCCACGCCTACAGCATCACGTCCATCCACCGCGCCCCGAGCGGCACGCCCGTCCTCCGGGTCCACCCGCGCCGTTTTTCCTTCAAGAACTACGATTTCCGCCAGGACGTCGAAAACACCGACGAGGGCCGCCCGTTCGCGGAGCACCCGCTCGCTCGGCTGATGCTCCCCCCCCTCGATCACGCCTCGGTCAATCGAGCCCCCTGATCCGGAAGATCATCCCCACGTCTTTGGCATCGTAGTCCTTCGGCGCGTTCTCCGGCTTCCGCTCCTTGTGCGACGCGGCCAGGTAGGCGACCCCCTTGCCCATGGCGAGATCCACCGGCCACGCGTACGACACCCCGAGCAACCTGTTGATGTCGACCACGCCTACGAGTGTGCCTTTCTTCGGGTCCCATGCGGTGAGGTTGCGGCAATTCGAATCGAGCACGCACACCCCCGCCCCGCACGCGTCGGCGTCGCGCGCCCAGCAGATCGTCTCCCCCTCTTTCTTGGTTTTGTCGTCGCTGTCCTTGCCGAACTGGATCTTCTTTTTCCCGTCCCGCCCGTGGATCGCCACGTAATGCGTGCCCTTGACCGACGCGGCCAGGATCACGTCCTTGCCCCACGGCCTCACGAACTGCACGCTCGGCTTCTCCGGCCCCTCCCAGCCCGCGTATTTCCACGGCACCTTCTTGCAATCGTTCGCGATGTCGACCATCTCGACCTCGTCGGAGAAGGAGTTCCAGCCCGTCTTCCCATTCCCCTCCACGGTCTTCGCCGAACAATCGAATGTCTCGATCTTCCCGTCCTTGTAGCGGTGCAGCTTCATGAACTCGAACCCCACGATCGTCCCGTCGTCCTGCACCGCGATCCAATCGATCTCACTCGGAAACGCGAGCACCCCGCCCTTGCCGAAGGCCGGATCCAGCGCGAGCTTGCACGCCTCTCCCGGCTGGACCAGGTAACGCCGCACCTTGTGTTCGTGGTCGAGCACGATCAGCGCCCCGTCCGCGGCCTGCACCATCGAGCGAATCGCCTGGCTGAACCACTCGTGTTTCAACTCGGGCGCCGACGTGTCGAGCCAGCACACCTCCGCCGTGAGCTCCTTGCCCCCGAGCGTCACCTTTTCGCGGTCCTCCGGACTCTTGAGCTCCACGTTCGGCAGGGCAAACTTCTCCTTGGCCCCTGCGGCTTCGACCGCGGGCTTCGGCCCCTCGACGGGAGGAGGCGCCGGGGCCGCCGTATTCGTCGCGCTCGCCTGCGCGCCGTCCGTCTTGGCCTCCGCGGCCTTGGCGGGCCTATCCTGTGCACCACCGCAACCGACCAGGGTCGATAAACAAAGGCCGAGCACGGCCGGTACCAGGTTCACGAGGCCACGAGAATGCAGGTGACGAAGGGACATGTGCGCGATGTTCTCCAGGGACCCCCGGCCTCCGGGGCGATCGGCGCATACCTTACAAGATGTCCTCGCTGTTCACAACGCCCCGATCCTCCACCCGCCCCGGCCTCTCTCTCTTCTCCGTGTTCTTCCGTCTGGCGCGCGCACCCCATCGGCATGAAGCGAGGTCCTCGATGACGCTCAAGGAGAACATCGGGAAGGACCATCTTCGTTACGACGCAGCGGCGGGCCTGGTCGTTTTTCTCGTCGCGCTCCCCCTCTGCCTCGGCATCGCGCTCGCCTCGGGGGCGCCGCTCCTCGCGGGCCTCGTCGCCGGGGTCGTGGGCGGAATCGTCGTCGGGTTCCTTTCGGGCTCCGACGTCAGCGTGAGTGGCCCGGCTGCGGGCCTCACGGTCATCGTCGCCACCGCGATCCAGGGCCTCGGCTACCAGGCATTCCTCGCCGCCGTCATCATCGCCGGCCTCTTGCAAATTGCGTTTGGCGCCCTCCGTTTCGGCGCCGTCGCCGACTATGTACCCACGGCCGTCATCAAAGGCATGCTCGCGGCCATCGGCATCGTCATCGTCCTGAAGCAGATCCCGCACGCCCTCGGCCGCGATCTCGACTTCGAGATGGACATGCGTTTCATCGAGTCCGACGGCCAGGAGAACACCCTCTCCGCCATCGTGAAGGCCCTGCTCAGCGCCAGCGGCGGCGCCTTGATCATCTCCTTCGTCTCGCTCGCCATTCTGCTCACCTGGGACAAGTTCGTCGTCCCGCGCGCGAAGGTCCTCAAGCTCGTGCCAGCGCCGCTCCTCGTCGTCGTCGTGGGCATTCTGCTCAACGAGGCGTTTCGCCTCGGCACCGACGGGTTTTACCTGAAGGGCGAGGACGGCCACCTCGTCTCGCTCCCGGTCCTCGCCTCCCCGCTCGACGTCATTGCACAGCTCCCGAGGCCCGTCCTTTCGTCCTTCGCCGATCAGCGCGTCTACATCACGGGCATCACCCTCGCCGCCGTCGCCAGCCTCGAATCCCTCCTCGCGCTCGAGGCCGGGCAAAGGCTCGATCCCTACAAACGTATCGCCTTGCCAAACCGTGAGCTCCTCGCGCAGGGGGTCGGTAACATCACCTCGGGCCTGCTCGGCGGCCTGCCCGTCACCTCCGTCGTCGTGCGCACGAGCGCGAATGTGTATGCCGGGGGCCGCACCCGTTATTCGACCATCTTCCATGCGGTCCTGCTTCTCGTCGCGGTCCTCCTCCTCGGCCGCGTGCTCAATCGTATCCCGCTCGCCGCGCTCGCCGCGCTCCTGATCGTCATCGGCAGCAAGCTCGCGCCGCGCTCGCTTTTCCAGCAGATGTGGCGCGAGGGATATGCGTCGTTCGTCCCCTTTGTCGTGACCATCCTCGCCATCGTCTTCACCGATCTCCTGAAGGGCGTCATCATCGGCCTCGCCGTGGGCGTGTTTTTCGTCATCCGCACGAACTCCCACGCCGCCATGATCGTCGTTTCGATGGACAATTACCGTCTCCTGCGGTTCAACAAGGACATCAGCTTCGTCCACAGGGCCGAGCTCAAGGAGAAGCTCGCCGCGGTGCCCGAGGGCACGACGCTCATCATCGACGGCACGCGCGCTTTGCACATCGATCGGGACGCCTTCGAGGTGCTCGACGATTTCCGCGAGACGGCCCGATTCAAGGACATCAAGATGGAGTTCAAGAACCTGCGCGGCAAGCGCCCCGACGGGAGCGTGGAGGCTTCGAGCTGATCGTCATGGATGCGTACAAGAAGTTATTGCTCAGCAACAAGGCGTGGGTCGCCGAAAAGCTCGCCATTCGCCCGGACTATTTCGAGCGCACCGCGACGACCCAGACGCCCGCGTACATGTGGATCGGCTGCTCCGACAGCCGCGTCCCTGCCGAATCCGTCACGAGCTCCGAGCCGGGCGAGCTCTTCGTGCACCGCAACATCGCGAACCTCGTCGTCCACACCGACCTCAACATGCTCTCGGTGCTCCAGTACGCGGTCGAGGTGCTCGAGGTGAAGAACATCATCGTCTGCGGCCATTACGGCTGCGGCGGCGTGCGCAACGCCATGAGCAACCGGAGCCTCGGCCTCATCGACAAATGGCTGCGCCACATCAAGGACGTCTATCGTCTCCACCGCCGTGACCTCGAGGCCCTCGCCGACCCTGAGACGCGCCTCGACCGCCTCGTCGAGTTCAGCGTCACCGAGCAGGTGCAGAACCTCGCCGAGACCAGCATTGTCCAGCACGCCTGGGCGCTTCACAACCGCCCCACGCTCCACGGTTGGGTTTATGACATCCGCACCGGTTTCCTCAAAGAGCACGCCCTCATGAAACCCGGCGCGCCGATCGAAGACATCTACCGCTTCGATTTCGAGGACGTGCCCGGCGCGCCCCCTACAAACGCGCGAGGATAAAAGGGGCCGACGCCTCGTACGGCGAATGCTGTTGTGTCGCGCCTGCATCGAGTCGTATATTTTCAGGTCGGCCACGTCTCGCCACGATGCTTCTGGCCGACCGAAGAGGCGCGAGGGTTCCTTCATGATGGACGATGGAAATCAACACGGAAAACGTTCTTCCGGGCTTGCGATCTCGCTCGACCGGCGCGGCTTCTTGAGGCTCGGCGCCACGTTGGGCGCTGGCCTTCTGCTGCCCGATACCCTCGGGTGCGGCGACGATCCCGTCCGCCCCCCGCCGCCGAACTTGGCGGTGTCCCCCGAGCTCTTCCAGCCCGCCTGGGTCCGATCCCAGAACGGCCTGCTCGACATCGAGGTGACCATCACGGCGACGCAGGTCACCGTGGGTTCGTATACCTTCATGACCCGCGCCTATACCGACGTCAACGTCACGCAGGGCACGGCGAGCTTCGAGAATGGCGCTTATTCGGGCGCGGTCCCCGGCCCGACCCTCTTGGTCCAGCCCGGCGACAAGATCCGCTTCAAGCTCATCAACAACCTCCCCGACGACGGCAGCGCCAATGACCCCGCCGATTGCGGCATCATGGGCGGGAGCAGCTCGAGCAGCAGCGGCGGCGGCGG
>JANMGF010001422.1:0-2688 GCA_031374535.1 Polyangium sp. (in: bacteria) | reverse complement strand
TACGTGCTCTCCGACGCGAACGAGCTCTACAGCTTCCAGCCGCAGCAAAAGAATTTCACGAAAATCGGGACGCTCGGCTGCCAGACGTCGATGCAGCCGAATTCGATGGCCGTCGACCGGAACGCGGTGGCGTGGGTCAACTACGTCGAATCCGACCCGCTCTTCGGCGACGACACGAACGGCGTGATCTACAAGGTGAGCACGAAAGACGCGAGCTGCCAGCCGGCCCCCACGGTGCAGCTCATCTCGAACTGGTTCCGCGTCGGTATGGGTTTTTCCACGAACGGCGACGCGCAGATGGGCGAGACGCTGTACATCACGGGCACGGGCACGATCGGCGCCGGCAATAGCCCCGGCCTCGGCAAGGTCAATCCGGTTTCGTTTGGCGTGGAGACCCTGGCGAACTTCTCTCCCGGCACGTTCACGGGCCAGAGCGCCGAGCTCACGGGCACGGGCGACGGCCGGCTTTACGGGTATTTCACGACGACCCCGGTGCAGGTCGGCCAGATCGACAAGGTGACCGGCGCCGTGACGAAACCCGCGGCCATCACGGGCCTCAAAACGCCCTCCGCGTGGGCATTCTCGTTCTGGGGCGGGTCGTTTTACCTCTATGCCGCCTCGGGCCTCGAAAATACGAACGTGACGAAATACGACCCCGCGACGGGGAGCGTCGACAACACGTACATGACGGACATCGGCTTCCGGATCGTCGGGGCCGGCGTCTCCACGTGCGCGCCGCTCGAGCCGCCGAAGTAGCCGAGGTCCCGGGAGGCAAGGATCCAGAGGCGACGTTGCGCTCTCGCGTTGCGAGGGTGTTGACTTGCGCCCCGTCTCGGACGTAGCGTGCGCCTCGCCTCTGGCAAGAAAGGATCCCTGTAGTGCAACAACAACCCGGTTACGGCCCCGCTGGCGGATACGCTGGCGCGCAGGCTGGTGGTGGCGGAGCTTCGTTCCAGGTCTTGACGATCGACGCGGGGTGCGGCGGCACCATCGAGCATAGCAAAATTGCCGATCTGTCGAACCAGATGTCGGCGCAAGGCTTCACGCTCGACAAGGTCTTCATGGACGTGCGCAGCGCGTTTGGCCCGTTCTGCCCCAAGCGTTGTGCCGTGCTGGTCTTCAGGCGTGGCTGATCGTTCATCCCCGCGCAGGCTCGAGCTCGCGGGGGTGCCTCCGGCCGCGTTCGCCATGAGCGAGCTCGGCCGTTATCCTTCCTTCGCTCATCATCCCACCTGCGGGCGGCACGATCATCATCTCGTCCGCCCGTTCGGCGTACCCTTGTGCCTCGGCTGCGCCTGCATGTACCCGGGCATCGCCCTCGCGCTGGTCGCCGTTTTCTTCATTCACGTCGGCTCACCGGCGCACGACTTCTGGACGGCCTTCTGGGTCGCCCTCGCGGCCCTCGGCTGCGCCGTGCCGACCTTCTTTCAGCCCTTCATTCAGCGCCGCTGGTACAAGATCCCCGCGCGTTTCCTGCTCGGGGTCGGCTTTGGCCTCGTCGCGGGCGCGGCTTTCCTCGTCCCGGGGACCGCGGTTGGCTGGGCCATTCGCGGGGCCCTCGTGGTGAGCACGGTCGGCCTCGGCACCGCGGCCCTACGCCTGCGCGCACGGCGCCTCGACGACCCTTGCCGCGGCTGCCCCTGGGGCGCCTTCCCGGTTTGCGCCCACAACCTCCCCGCATTACGCCGCATCCGCGAGCAGGGTGGGCCCGATCCGTTCGTCGACGCGCTCCTCGCCGAACTCGAGCCCCTCGCGCCCTACCCGCCGCGCCTCGGACAAACCCCCCCCGTTCCGCGACCGGGCCAGTTCCAGTTCCACGCGGGCCCGCCTCCGCCGCCGAACGCCTAATTCATCAGGCTTCGGTCCACGGATCGCTGTGCTTGGCGATCCACCCCGAGACCTTCGGCCAGATCTGCTTCGGTCCTTTGCTGGACGTCGACAGGCCGATGTGTCCGACCGGGAAACGCATGATCTCCTTGTCGGTCGAGCTGACGATCCCGTTCAGGATCTCGCTCGATTTCGGCGGCGCGATCGTGTCGTTGTCCGCGATGATGTTGAGCAGCGGCACCTTGATCTTCGACAGATCGACCGTCTGCCCCGCGACCTTCATCCGGCCATTGCAGAAGTTGTTGTACTGGTAGCAATCCTTGATGTATTGCCGGTAAATCTCGCCGGGGAACTGCACGTTGTCCGAGGCCCAGTGCTCCATGCCGAGGAACGTCGTCACGAAGTCGGCGTCGTCGATCCGGCGGAAGACCTCGAGCCATTTCGTCATGCGCTGGATCGGCGCCATCGACGAGAAACCCGACTCCATGAGCTCGATCGGCACGTTGCCATAAGCGTCGACGAGCGCGTCCACGTCGAAGCGGCTCGGCTTGGTCCATTCGGCGAAGATGCCGCCCTCGTGGAAATCGACCGGCGTCGCCTGCGCCACGAAGTTCCGGAGCCCCTGCGGGTGCAGCGACGCATAAGCGAGCGCCATCGTCCCGCCCATGCAATAGCCGTACATCGTGAGGTCCTTGGCGCCGCTCATGCGGAGCGTCCACTTCACGGCGTTCTTGATGAGCACGTTGAGGACGTCGTCCCAGCCCATCCGCCGTGAAGTGGACGCTCCGCATGAGCGGCGCCAAGGACCTCACGATGTACGGCTATTGCATGGGCGGGACGATGGCGCTCGCTTATGCGTCG
>JANMGF010001421.1:0-1831 GCA_031374535.1 Polyangium sp. (in: bacteria) | reverse complement strand
TCGCGCTCGGCGAGTACACGGTCATGAGCAGGACGCCCGTCACCGCTTCGAGCAAGAGCACGACCCCGAGCGCCGCGCCCCATGCATACGCGAAGCGCGCTCCCCCGGGCACCGTCGCTTCCACGACCTTCCGGACGAGCGCCCGGTGGCCAGTCCGTTCGTCGAGCCAATCGCCGAGCTTCACCCGACCTCCTTTCGTTCCGCGATCCCCTGGCGGAACAGCTTGAAGTCGATCTCCACGTTCCCCTCCGCGACACGCACCCCGAGCGGATCCATCCCGCGCGGACTCGGCCCCGCCTCCGCGTTCCCGACGAGCGAGAACTTCGAGGTGTGGCAAGGACAGGAGAAGCTCTTCTTGTCGCCGTTCAGATCGATCGAGCAACCAAGGTGCGGACAAACCGCGCTGAGCGCCGTCACCGCGTCCCCCTTCTTCGTCACCCAGATCGAGCCGAGCAGCTGATCCTTCGTCACCGTGTACGCGTCCCGATCATCGCCGACGACCACGACCCGGCGCGGCTCGCCCTCGACCAGATCGGCGAGGCGACAAACGCGGATCCACCGCGCCTTCCCCGCGCCGCCCTCGGCAGACGGCGCGAGCATCGACGCCGCCGGAACGACGATCGCGCCTGCGTACGCCACGCCCCCGAGCGCCACGAGCGCCTTCAGCGCGACGCGTCGTCCCCCGTCCACCGAAGACGACTCCGCCGGGCGCTCTGCCCGCGGCGGCTCGATGCCCACGTCGTTTTGCATTGGCTCCGCCATCTCGTAGGCTCTCCCTCCGCCGCGCGCGCGCGCGGCATGCCAAGAATAACCGAGGGGGAAGACGACTTGACGCAGAACCGCAGCTCATCGCGCCTCGTCCCGCGTGGGCTCCTCTGCGCCCTGCTCCTCGTCGCGACCGCCGCGTGCCGGACCCCGCCGCCCAAGGCGCCGACGTGTAACCCCCAAGACCTCGCCGGCTGCATCATCGAGGAGGTCGACGTCCTCGGCAACGACGAGATCCCCGACAACGCCATCAAGGACCGCATCGCGACCGCCGAGAGCGCGCATCCCCTCGGCGGCATCCTCCAGGGCATCCCCATCGTGGGGCTCAGCGACGTCCTCGCCGTCGAGTACGAGCACTTCGACCGCTTCGTCCTCGAGCGCGACCTTTCCCGCATCGAGCGCTACTACCGCAGCCGCGGCTTCTACGAGGCGCACGTCACCGCGGGCCGCGTCATGCGCCGCAAATCCGACGGCAAGCTCCGCGTCGAGATCGTCGTCTCCGAGGGCAAACCCGTCCGTCTCCGCAGGATCAACCTCGCCTGGACGGACTGGCGCCTCCCCGACGCCGCCGACGTCACGCGCCCCGTCACGAACGCGAAAAACGAGCTGAAGCTCGGCGACCGCTTCGAGGAAGACGCCTTCGAGGCCCGCAAAAAAGCGATCACCCGCGTCCTCACCGATCGCGGCTTCCCCTACGCCGGCGTGCGTGGTGACGCCAAGGTCGACCTCGTCGCCCACGCCGCCGACCTCACCTTCACCATCGACCTCGGTCCACGCGCGACCTTCGGCGACATCCGCATCGTGGGCCTCGGCGAGCTTCCCGAGTCCCCCATCCGCGCCGCCCTCGGCTTCAAGAAGGGCGAGCGTTTCTCCACCGAGACCCTCGCCTCCGCCGAGCGTGCCCTCGCCGACTTCGGCATCTTCGGCGCCATCGACGTCCGCCCCGAGCTCCCACCCACCGGCCAGCCTCGGACCAACGTCGTTCCCATCACCATCGTTGTCCAGCCGGTCGCGCTCCGCGCCGTGAAGCTCGGCTTCGGCGCCGAGGCGGGGGGACGCGTCGAGG
>JANMGF010001396.1:0-3117 GCA_031374535.1 Polyangium sp. (in: bacteria) | reverse complement strand
CTCGGGAGAGGGGAGAAGACCCCTCCTCCGTACGCTTCGCCTGCTGCTCGCGGATCCACCGCACCCGCTCCGCGATCACCTTCTCGTAGCCGCGCTCCGTCGGCTCGTAGAAGCGCGCCCCTGCGATCGCATCGGGTAAGTACGTCTCCCCCCACGCGATCCCGCCCTGTTCGTCGTGCGCGTACCGGTATCCCGTCCCGTACCCCTCGCGCTTCATGAGGCCCGTCACCGCGTTGCGTAGCTTCATCGGCACGGGGAGGCTCCCCTTCTCGCGCACGACCTCCTGCGCCGCTTTCCACGCCACGTTGCACGCGTTCGACTTCGGCGCGCACGCCAGATACAGCGCCGCCTGCGCGAGGAAGTACATCCCCTCCGGCATCCCCACCCGCTGGAACGCCGCGTCTGCCGCGACGACCACGTCGAGCGCGCGCGGGTCGGCGTTGCCGATGTCCTCGCTCGCGAAGATCAACATGCGCCGCAGCAAAAAGAGCGGCTCGTCGCCCGCCTCCAGCATGCGCATGAGCCAGTAGATCGCCGCGTCCGGATCCGAGCCGCGCATCGATTTGATGAACGCGCTGACGACGTTGTAGTGCTCTTCCCCGGCCTTGTCGTAGAGCAGCGTCTTCTGCCCGCTCGTCTGCACCACGTCCTCGCGCGTCACGAGCGCACGACCCTCACGTTTCGCTTCGTCCGCCGCGATCTCCAGCGTGGTCAGCGCCCTCCGCGCGTCGCCCCCCGAGAGCTTCGCGATCGCCTCGATCGCCTCGTCGTCCGCCCCGATCGCCCCCGCCAGCCCCTCCTTCGCTTCGATCGCGCGCCCCAGCAGCGACGTGATCGCCTTCTCGTCGAGCAGGTGTAACCGGAACACGCGGCACCGCGACAGGAGCGGCGCATTCACGGCGAACGATGGGTTCTCCGTCGTCGCGCCGATCAGCGTGATCGTCCCGTCCTCCACGTGCGGCAAGAACGCGTCCTGCTGCGCGCGGTTGAAGCGATGGATCTCGTCGACGAACAGGATCGTCCGTTTCCCCTCGTACGCGCGCGCTTCCTTCGCCGCGGCCATCACCAGCCGTAGCTCCGGCACGCCGCCGAGCACCGCGTTGAACGGGACGAACCGCGCCCGCGTCGACTCCGCCACCACCCGCGCGAGCGTCGTCTTGCCCGAACCCGGCGGCCCCCACAGGATCATCGACGGCACCCGATCGGCCTCGATCGCGTGCGCCAAGAGCTTGCCCTCGCCGACGAGGTGCTCTTGTCCCACGAGGTCCGAGAGCGCGCGCGGCCGCATCCGCTCGGCGAGAGGCACGAGCTCGGCGAGCTTCGGATCACGCTTCAGCGCCGCCTCGAAGAGCGTCGGCCCCCCGTCCTTCTCGCCGCCGCGAGGGCTCTTCCGGGCCGTCATTTCACCGGTCCATCAGCGCGACCACCGCGCTCCGGATGCTCGTCGGATCGCGCCCCACGAAGCGCACCGTGCCCGCGCGATCGACCACGAACGTCGTCGGCACCTGCGACACGTCGAACGCGTACTGAAGCCTGTGCCCGAAGTCGTACACGATCGGAAACGACACCCCGAACGCCTCGGCGCCCCGCGCGGCCTCCTCCGCGCTCTCGTCCACGCTCACGCCCACGACCACGAGCCCCTCGGCGCGCCGATCACGATAGAGCGCATCGAGCGCGGGCATCGTGTCCTGGCACGAGCCGCACCACGATGCCCAGAAGTCGATCACCGTGACGTGCGTGCGTAGCGTCCCCGGCACGTCGACCGATCGCTCGTCGATCGCGGTCTCGTGAAACGGCGGCGACGCGGACCCGACCAGCGGATGACCGATCGACGTGGGCATGGGCGGCGCGCAACCGAAGAGGCCGATCGCCCCCACGCAAGCGAGCGCGCGTGATGCCGGAGCGATGGAAAGGGAGGAGCCGCGCATGACCCGTGAACTCTAGGCCGGCTCTTTCGAGAAGGCTATCTGGCGCCGAAGATGGCCGTGCCGACGCGGACGATCGTCGCGCCCTCCTCGATCGCCACGTGGAAATCGTGGGACATGCCCATCGAGAGCTCGGGCAAGAGTTCGGGGGCCAGGAGCGCGTCGCGTAGATCGCGCAGCCGCGCGAAGAACGGACGGACGGCCTCGGGATCGTCGAGGTACGGCGGGATCGCCATGAGGCCCACGACCCGCAGATGCTCGGCGCGTCTCGCGGATTCGAGGAGCGCGGGCACGGCTTCGGGCGCGCATCCAGCCTTCGATTCCTCGCCGCCCACGTTCACCTCGATCAGCACATCGAGCGTGCGGCCGAGGGCGCCGGCGCGTCGATCGAGCTCGGCCGCCAGCTCTTCGCGGTCCACCGTGTGGATCACCTGGGCCACGCTCGCCGCGAGCTTCGCTTTGTTGCGCTGGAGTGCGCCGATGAAGTGCAAACGTAGCTCCGCGAGGTCTCGGAGCGCCGCTGCCTTCTCGACCATTTCCTGCACGTAGTTCTCGCCGAAGTCGCGTTGCCCTGCGGCATACGCCGCGCGGATCGCCTCGGGCGGCTTGGTCTTCGACACGGCGACGAGTCGCACCGAGCCTTCCCGACGCCCCGCTCTGCGTGTTGCTTCTTCGATGCGCGCTCGTACGGCGGCGAGGTTCTCCGCGATCGTGCCTTGGTCCTGGCTCACGGGGCCCACGATACCGCGCCTCGCGCCCTACGCGAGGGACCGACCTTGTGCCAGGTGCGGCGCGATCCGGGCGTCCGGAAGCGTGCCACGCTGTGCCGCGATCGAGCCCCTTTCCCCATGGAAAGAACGATCCTTCTCGTGGCATGATGGTTGCGGCACAGCGCCAACAGCCATGCGAAAGCTTTTCGTCCTCTTCGTCCTTTCGGGCCTCGTGATTTCCGGGTGCACCTTCAACCCGCAACCCGATCCGCCGGGAGCGCAGGAGACCGGCAGCGCGGGCTCGGGCGCGGTCGGCGCGGGTGGCATGGGTGGCACGGCGGGTGGTGCGGGCGGCGACGCGACGACCGACGGCGGCGACGCCGGCACCGTAGGCTCGAGCGGCAGCGGGAGCGGTGGCGAAGGCGGGAGCGGTGGCGCAGGCGGCAGCGGCGGCGCAGGCGGCGCAGGCGGCGCAGGCGGCG
>JANMGF010001364.1:0-1510 GCA_031374535.1 Polyangium sp. (in: bacteria) | reverse complement strand
CGTGGTGCACGAGGCGCTCGCTCGATTTTCGGTTGAGCTCCTTCAGGCGAATCTCCAGGAGCTTGCGCTCCGCCCACAACGAGGGAAACGTATCACGCACCTCCGGCCGGCTCAGGGCGAGCACGAAGAGAGGCCGGTCGTGGAGATCCCGCAGCGCCCGATCGAGGAATTGAATGGTGGGACGATCCCCCCAGTGCAGATCCTCGAGCAAGAGGAGCACGGGGCGGGACGCACATTCTGCCGCGAGAAGATCGAGAAACGCCGCGCGCATCTGATCGGTCATGACCTGCGCGTCGAGCCGGGCCGCGCGCAGGGGCAGGTTATCCCCGTCGGGAAAGGGGGTGCCGATGAGCTCCCCCAGAAACGCCGTCACGCGTATTCGCGTCGCCGGGCCGATCCGCGCGGCCACGTGCGCGCGCACCTTCTCCCGCCGCACGTCGAGCGTCTCGCCTTCGAGGACACCACACGCGCCGCGGACGGCTTGCGCGAGCATTCCGAGCGCAGAGCCCGCGCGGAGCGAATCGCCGCGCGAGATCCACACGACGACGTTTTCGCTCCGGTCGCGGACCCCACGCAGAAACTCCTGACCGAGCCGCGATTTCCCCACACCCGCAGGCGCAGTCACCAGCACGACCTGCGCCTCGCTTTCCTCCACACATTCGTCGAAGCTATGCTCGACGTGTCGCAGCTCCCGCTCCCGCCCCACGCAGGGCGTGGCCTTGCCGAGCAACGTGCGTGTCCCGTCGCCGAGCTCCCGCTCCCCATACAAGACAAACCCCACCTCGGTTTCCCTTGCATCGAAACGGGCGTCGAGCAATCCTGCAAGGACGTCATCGAGCAGCACCGCTCCCTCGAGCCCCGCGCCCCCACCACAAAGCTTCGCCGCCCGGTCGATCGCACGACCCATGGGCAAACGGTCGGTCGAACCGGCCCGCCCCATCGCGAGCGCGATCGCTTGCCCCCCTGCGTGCGCGCGTAACGCGAGCGCACATCGCGCCGCCTGCGCCGCGAGATCCGTGGCCAGCGCCGCGCCGGTCAGGACCACGGCCACGGACCCGTCGACCAAGGACTCGCAATGCCCTCCGTGCCGCTCTGCTTCTTCCCGCAACGCGTGGTGTCCGGCCACGTCGAGCGCCGGTGCCAGCGTCTCCGACTCCATCCGTACAGGCCCTGGCGCGCCGATCAAAATCACAGCCACGCTCCGCTGCTCGCTCCCGGTCAAGGAGCGCGGCGCGGGCAGGCCTGTTTCGGAGCCCTGCTCCTTTCCGGCGGTATCCATGATCCCCATCATGCGTAACGCGGCGGCGACGGCGGCCCCATCGTCGGGCCTCTCTCGCCGCTCCTTCGCGAGCATACGCGCGAGCAAATCGTCGAGCGCCTGGGGCAAACCTGGACGTTTGTCGCGTACACGTGGCGCGTCCTCGAACAGGATCTTCGCCAGCAGCGCGGCGACGTGCGCCCCGGAGAACAGAGGCTCGCCGGTCAGGCATTCGAAGAAGACGCTCCCGAG
>JANMGF010001344.1:0-16470 GCA_031374535.1 Polyangium sp. (in: bacteria) | reverse complement strand
ACCGCTCTGCGACACGTGCCAAGCGGGAAGACTCGCGCTATCGTCCCGCCCCTCTGGCGCTCCGGTCCTTCCGGAGCGTGCTCCGGCGTCGTCTAAGGGCAGGACGGGGGACTTTGAATCCCCTAATCATGGTTCGAATCCATGCGCCGGAACCACTAGCGTCCCACGTACGAGGCCGTCTACCGTAGCCCCCGAGGGAGCAGCCGGGCGTGACGAACGACGACGAGACCGAGGAGGCCAGGTTCGTCGCGCGTCTCGTGGCGCGTGACGAGTCGGCCTTCAACGAGCTCGTGGTCGCGTACGAGCGGCGCGTGTTCGCGCTCGTGTTCCGGATGATCGGGCGACGCGAGGAGGCCGAAGACCTCGCGCAGGAAGTCTTCGTCCAGGTCTTCAAGGCGATCGATCAGTTCCGCGGAGACTCGAAGCTCTCCACGTGGATCTTTCGGATCGCCGTGAACCTCTGCAAGAACAAGGCGAAGTACCTGTCGCGGCGCAAGGTGGGCGAGCAGGAGGACGTCCACGAGATCGCCGATCGCGTGTCAGGAGACGCGGGCAAGGGCGTCACGGTGAGCGGCGCGATCAACCGTCCGGACGAGATCCTCGAGGGCCTGCAGCTCGAGCGCATCGTCAGGCGCGCGATCGAGCAGGTGGACGCGGACTTCCGCGAGGTCCTCATCCTGCGTGACGTGGAGGACATGTCCTACGACGAGATCGCGGAGGTGACGGGCCTGGCGGAGGGCACGGTGAAGAGCCGGATCTTCCGCGCCCGCGCGCAGCTTCGGGCCCTGGTCGAGAAGGCGCTCGGCGACAAGCTGAGGAGCGAGAAGAAGCCATGAGCGGCGACGCGAAGCGAACGCCAGAAGCAGGCGCGCCGGCCGACGATCCGGATGCGGTGGGCCCGAGCGGCGACGTCACCGACGAGGAGGCCGAGCGGCTCGCGGCAGAAGCAGAGCGCTGGCTCGAGACGAAAGAGAAGGCCGAGACGAAGGCCGACGACGAGGACGAGGCCGCCTCCGCGGACGCGAAGAGCGAGGCAGACAAGCGCGAGAAAGACGCGGAGGAGCCGCCGCTCGACGAGGTCGAGGTGCGTGATCTGCTGCGCCGCGCGATGCGTCCGCCGCCGGGTTCGGTGGCGCCGAGCCTGCTCGGGGGTGTGCAGAAGAAGCTGCGCACGCGCTCGAAGGGAAAGTTTTACGGCGATGGTTGGAGCACATCACGATCGCCGCGCTCGACGTACCTCGTGACGAGCATCCTCATGCTGGTGCTCGTGGCGTTCGTGTTTTTGGTGCTGGTGCCCTGGGGCAGCGGCGCGCTGCACTGAGAGGCGCTCGCTAGACGACGATGTCGTCGTGATCGTCGGGCTTCGAGGCCGGCTCCGGCACGCCTGCGGCCGGCAGGTGGATGGCGAAACGCGTGCCGCCGCCTTCGCGGCCGAGGCAACGAATCTTGCCGCCGTGCGCCTCGACGATGTCGCGCGTGACCGCGAGGCCGAGGCCCGTGCCGCGTTGTTTCGTGGTGAAGAAGGGATCGAAGATCGATGCGCGTAGCTCCTCGGGCACGCCCGAACCCGAGTCGTCGATCGTGATGTTGATCCCGCCGTCGTCGGCCTTGTGGCTCGAGACGACGAGCTCGCCGCCTTTGGCCATGGCCTCGCGCGCGTTGCGTACGAGGTTCAGGAGGGCCTGACGGAACTGCGACTCGTCGAGGCAGGCGTCGGGCAGATCGTCGTCGGCGTCGACGCAGCTCGCCACGCCGCCGCGGTCGAGCTCGGGGCGCACGAAGGCCATGAGCTCACGCACGAGGTCTTCCACGCGCTCGCGTTCGAGCCTGGGACGAGGTCTGCGCGAGATGCTGAGGTACTGCTCGGCGATACGCGAGAGCCGCTCGACCTCGGCCTTGATGGCGACGACGAGCTGGGAGGCTTCCTTGTTTTCGGACGATGAGACCTCGTCCTCGAGCAACTCGAGGTTCAGCCCGATCGACGAGAGCGGGTTGCGGATCTCGTGCGTGACGTGCGCGGCCATCTTGCCGATCGCCGCGAGACGTTCGGCGTTGACGAGCTCGCTCCGCGCCCTCTGGATCGCGGCGACCATGCCTTCGAACGTGGTCGCGAGCTCGCCGATCTCGTCGTTCGTCGCGACGACCTCGCGCGGCGTGAGATCACCACGGGCCACGGCGTTCGCGCGTTCGGTCACGGCCGTGAGGGGCGCGAGCACGCGGCGCGCGTAGATCGAGGTGACGACGCCGACGAGCAGGGTGAGCACGAAGAGCCCGACGAGGAGCTGGATCGATCGGGCCTCGCGCCGCTTCGCCTCCGCCGTGAGGCTCTCCATGCGCTCCTCGACGCGTAGCTTGATCGCGCGGAGCCTCTGCGCGCCCTCGGCCTCGCGCTTGAGGAGCTCGGCCCGCGCGCGCTCGGCGGCGTCACGATCGCTCACCGCGAGCGCCTGGAAGAGCTGCCCAAACCGCTCGGGATCCGCGCCGAGGAGCCGCTCGATGGCCGCCGCCTCGCGCACGATTTCGTCCCGAAACGACGCGACCGAAGGATCGCCGTCGACGAGCCCTTTCTCCGCAGCCTCGCGAACGTGCGCGAACGTGAGCGGACGCGTGCGCCGCGCCGTCTCGATCCACTCGCGCACGTCGCCCGGGTTCTTCGCCGCCGTGATGTGGTTGAGCTGCGCGTTGAACACGTTCTGCGCGGCGAGGGCCTCGCCGATCCGCAGGAGCAAGGGCACGTATCCGCTTCGAAGAAGCTCCGCACCTTGCGCCGTGTCCCGCAGCGCGCGGAAGCTCCACGTCACGGTGAGCGCGAACGCGAAGAGCACGAGCACGTAACTCGCGAGCAGCCTGCCCGAGACGGTCCGCCTGCGCGGGGTTCGACCAGAAGAAGGGCGCGCCTCGGCCATCCGTGCGGCTCAGTCCGCGAGGGCCCGCGCGAGCAGGCTGACGAGGTCTTCGGCCTCTTCGCCGCGGCTGCGGAAGCGACGCAGGCTCGACGCGCACGCCGTCACGAGAAGCCCACCACCGCGGGCCTTGTGCTCCGCGATGCGCGCGTCGGCGATCGCCTCGCTCGTGCGTGGACGCGTGACGGGCAAGAGCCCTCCGGCGCCGCTGCACTCGGCGTGCTCGCGGTCGCGTTGAAACGTCGCGGGCTCCTTGCCGGCCATTTTCGCGAGGAGCGCGCGTGGCTCGTCGTGGCGATCGAGCCCTCGTCCGAGCTGACACGGCGCATGCCATCGGACGGGCGCGTCGGCGAGCTCGGGCAATACGCGCAGCCGGTCTTGCGCGGCGTAGGCGAGGTCGACGAGGAGCTCGGGTTCCCTGGGCATGGTGACGCCGACGCGCGCATGCTCGACGAGGGTCGCGCGTGCGCAGCCGGGGTCCACGACGACGAGGCGCGGGACCTCGGAGACCTCGGCCGCGAGGCGCTCGGCCGCGACGCGGAAACCCTCGCGGTCGCCTGCATGAAGCGAGGGAAGACCGCAGCAGCCACGGATCGCGCGCACGGGTCCGCCGACGAGCTTCGATGCAGCCCTGAGCGCATCTTTCGCGACGGCAGGGTTCTTTCGCGCGTAGGAACAACCGACGAGCACGCCTGCTGCAACAGCACCTTTCCGCGGCGTTTCGGCTTCGATCGCGTCGAGGGCCGCCGCCGTCTCGCTCGCGCGCTTCTGGGCACGCGTGACCACGTCGACGGCCCCGGGAGGCGCCGCGCCTCGCGCGAAAAAGTCCGCGCGTGACTCCACGAGTACGGTCGCAGGCTCGTTCCTGTGGTCGCACTTCTCGCGGCACGCGTGGCAGCCCGTGCAGGCCCACGCAGGCGCCGCATGCTCGTGCTCGAGCGGCACGTCACCGCGCCCCAGGAAGTACGTCATGCTCATCTTGCCCCACGGCGTCACCGTCTCGCTCGCCTCCGCGTTCGAGACGGGGCACGCGGCGCGGCAGAGCTTCGGGCAATACACGCACGTCTCGAGCGCGCGTTTGTGCGAGGAGACGATGGGCAGGCGGAGCACCTCCGGAGTCTCTTCCCCCGGGGCGATGAGCGCAAGGGATCCGCGTGCGCTAACCGGTGCGACCGGCGGGCTGGCCCGGGGTCGTCGGGCGGCCGCTGCGGCGACTCGGAGGCGCTTCCTCGCCGGGCTGGCTCGCTCGTGACGTCTTGGCCGATCGGCTGCCGTCGGAAGTCTCCTCGGCCGTTGTCGTGGCTTGCGGCGAGCGCGCCGTGACCGCGGGTGTCGACGTCGCGCTCGACGAGTGCACGAGCGGTAGCCCCGTCGCCTCGTCGATCCGCGCGCCCGATGCCGGCGCAGGCGGCGCAGGTGGCGTAGCGGCGGTCGTCGTCTCTTGCGGGATGCGGGTCGTGAACGTCGTTCCGTGCTCGGACGAATCCACCTCGATCGAACCCGAGTGCTCGTCGACGATCTTCTTGACGATCGCGAGACCGAGTCCCGTGCCGCCGCGTTTGCCGCTCGTCACGAACGAATGAAACAGCCGCTCGCGGATCTCGGGCGGGATGCCGCGCCCCGTGTCGGACACGCTGAGCACGAAGTCCGCGCCTTGACGGAGCGCGCGAAGCACGACCTTGCCGCCGCCGTGGGGCTCCATCGCCTCGACGGCGTTTCGCACGAGGTTGTGCACGACGCGCGTCATCTTCGTCTCGTCGAAGCGCGCGGTTCCGCGGTCGTCGAGCTCCATCACGATCGAGACGCGGTTGCCTGCGAGGTCGAGCTGCAGCTGCTTTTCGAGGTCACCGAAGAACTTCGTCAGGTAGACCTTACGCACGAGGATGCTGCGCTCGCCGCGCGCGAATTCGAGCAGCTCTCGTTGCATGGCGCTGATCGCGTCGAACTGCTTCAGGATGAGCCGCGCATGCTCGGCCCGCGTGGAAGGCTCGCCCGCGGTCGCCATGAGCTGCACGTAGCCGCTGATGACCGTGAGCGGCGTGCGCATGTCGTGCATCACGCCCGAGAGCAGCCGCCCGATCGCCGTGAGCCTGTCACTCTTCTCGCGTTCGGTGCGCGAGCGGAAGAGCCGCACAGCCGTCGAAGCGTTGGCCGACACGAGCCGCAGCAATGAGCGATCATCCTGCGTGAACCCGACCGCATTCTTCGCGTTGTACAGGCCGAGCGCGCCGATGGCCGCGTCCTCTTCGCCTTCGAGCGGCACGACGATCGCGCTCTCGATCTCGAGGTCGAGCAGCGGGTGCATGCGCGCGAGCGCAGCCTCGGCCAGCGGTCCCGTGGGCGGATCCTTCGGGCCCAAATGAATCGACTCGGTGCGCGTCATGGACCAGCCGAGCAGGCCCTCGCCACGCTTGACGGGCAGGCGTTTCACCTCGACGTCGCGCGCCGAAACGCCCGGCCGTGAAGCATCGACGAAGTAGAGGAACACGCCCGCTTCACCCTCGTCGACGAGCAGCCCGCCGGCGCGCGCGTCGCAGGCCCTCGAGGCCTCGGCGATCACGGCGCGGCTGAGCTCTTCCAGCGAGGATGCGCCGCTCATCGCGCTCTCGAGCTCGAAGAGCAACTTCAGATCGGCGACGCGGTGCTCGAGCTGCTCCTTCGTCTCGACGAGCTGCATGTTCTTCTGGATGACCGAGAGGAACAGGCGCGAGTTGTCGATGGAGATTGCGGCTTGCGTGGCGAGCGCCGAGAGCAGTTCTTCATCGTGCTGCGAGAACTCACCCTTGCCGCCGTGTTTGTTCAGGACCTGCACGACGCCGATCGTGCGGCCCACGTGGTTACGCATCGGCGCGGCGAGGATCGAGCGCGTCCGGTAGCCCGTGAGATCGTCCCACGTGCGCTGGAAACGTTTGTCTCTGTACGCGTCCTTCACGCGGGCGATCTTGCCGTGCTTGGCGACGTGGCCGGCGATGCCCTCGCCGACGGGCAGCTCGATGGAGCGCACCTCGCCGCCGATGATCACGCGGGAGAGCAGCATCTTTCGCTGCTCGTCGAGCAGGTACAAAGTGGCCCTGTCCGCTTCGAGCAGCTCGGTGATCTTGCCGAGGATCAGCTCGAGGAGCTGATCCAGGTCGAGCGTGGACCCGAGCGCGAGCCCCACGTCCCGAAGGGCGTGGACGGTCTTCTCGGAGCGTTCGAGCCTGGCCTCGAGCTCCTCAACTCGCGCCGTGAGCTCACGCAGGCGTTCCGCCTTGCCGGTCACATCACGACGCTAACACGTCGTCGACCGGCGCTACAGCGCTCCAGCAATGTCGGGTCCACTTGGGCGGTTTGCCCGGGGATTGTGCGAGGCGGGAGGGCTGGGGCCCCCCGAGCGAGGAGCCCCAGCAGCGGGATCGAGCCGAACCTACTGGTTCATGCTCTCGAGGAACTCCTGGTTCGTCTCGGTGCGGCTCACCTTGTCGAGCAGGAACTCCATCGAGTCGATGACGTTGAGCGGGTGGAGGAGCCCGCGGAGCAGCCACACGCGCTGGAGGATCCACTCGGGAAGGAGCAGCTCTTCCTTGCGCGTCGCGCTCTTGTTGATGTCGAGGCAGGGGAAGATCCGCTTCTCCATGAGCTTCCTGTCGAGGTGGATCTCGCTGTTGCCCGTGCCCTTGAACTCCTCGAAGATCACCTCGTCCATGCGCGAGCCCGTGTCGACGAGCGCGGTCGCGATGATCGTGAGCGATCCGCCCTCCTCGATGGAGCGGGCCGCGCCGAAGAAGCGCTTCGGCTTGTGCAGCGCGTTCGAATCGACGCCGCCCGAGAGGATCTTGCCGCTCGGCGGGACGACGGTGTTGTAGGCGCGCGCGAGGCGCGTGATCGAGTCGAGGAGGATGACCACGTCGTGCTTCTGCTCGACGAGGCGCTTGGCCTTCTCGATGACCATCTCCGCGACCTGCACGTGGCGCGTGGCCGGCTCATCGAAGGTCGAGCTGATCACCTCGCCCTTGATGTTGCGCTGCATGTCGGTGACTTCTTCGGGCCGCTCGTCGATGAGCAGCACGATGAGCGTCGTGTCCGGGTGGTTCGCGCTGATCGCGTTGGCGATGTTCTGCAGCAACACGGTCTTGCCGGCGCGGGGCGGCGAGACGATGAGACAGCGCTGGCCCTTCCCGATCGGGCAGAGCATGTCGATGATGCGCGTCGAGAAGCCCTTCTGGCCGTTCTCGATGTTGAACTTCTGCTGCGGATAGAGCGGCGTGAGGTTGTCGAAGAGGATCTTGTCGCGCGCGACCTCGGGCGAGACGAGGTTGATCTTGTCGACCTTGAGCAGGGCGAAGTACGCCTCGCGCTCCTTCGGCGGCCGGATCGGCCCGCTCACCGCGTCGCCCGTGCGCAGGTTGAAGCGCCGGATCTGCGACGGGGAGACGTAGATGTCGTCCGGACCCGGCAGGTAGTTGTAGTCGGGCGCCCGCAGGAAGCCGAAACCGTCGGGCAAGCACTCGAGCACGCCCTCGCCGTAAACGGGCTGATCTTGTGCGGCCAGGGCCTGCAGCAACGCGAAGATGAGCTCCTGCTTGCGCAGACCCGCGGCTCCTTCGATGTTGAGCCCCTTGGCCATCTGCACGAGATCGGCCATCGACTTCTGCTTCAGTTCACGCAGGTGCATCGATCGAAAACTCCACGGAGGGGCGTCGGCCGGAAGAGGCGCGGACCCCGAGGTCGGTAGGGTTGAGGGAAGGTCGAGTTCTCGAGCCGGTCCTCGCGGAACCGGCTCGTGGTGCAGCCCGCCCCTGGGAAGGGCGGTTCGACGGATCGTGACGTGTTGCCCCCAGCGCGGGGGCGCGGCCGGGCGCATGGCTCGGCGGGCCGGGACTCTATCAAGCGATGCGGAGGTGTCAATCGACCGCGTGCCTTGCTCGTCTGCTCCTTCGCGGGCGGATCCTTCCAGCCCGAGCCGCGGCTCGCGAGAGGTTGCCTCGCTCGCGACGTGCGAGTAGGAATCGAGCGGTCCGATGGGGCTGAAACAAGTGCACATGCACGTGAGAGGCGTCGAAATCCTCGCCGAGGGCGAAGAGGACTGCCTGAAGGAGCTCCTCGCCTGGGCGCACAAAGGTCCCAGCGCGGCCTGCGTCGAGCGCGTCGACATCCGGTGGCGCGGTTTCCAGGGCGACTTCCCGGACTTCCGCATCGTCGAGTGACGGTGGGCGCGCCCGACGAAATGGCCCGCAAGGGAGATCCTGGAAGGGCCGCGCACCCGCCCGTCGTTCTCGGGGGCACCTTGAAACACGTCTCGAAGCTTGCTTCGTCGTTCGTTTTGCTCTCCGCGCTCGCGCTCGTGCCCTTGCATGCGCGCGCTGCCGGCGAGATCACGCAACCCACGTCCTCCGCCGCCGCGGTTCCAGCCGCGCCCGCTGCGTTGCCCGAGCTGCCGAAGCTCCAGCCCATCGTGCTGACCGAGCCCGACGCCGCCGCGCTGCAGGACCTCGACCGCACGCTCGAGCGCCTCACGACGGGCGACGCGCGCGCGAAGGAGACGGCACGTACGGCCGTCGCCGAGGTCACGCCCTCCATCGTCCCGGCCGTGCGTGCGCGCGTGCAGGAGCTCCGCGCTGGACTCGATCGCAAGGAGGCGCAAGGCATCCTCGACGACGCGCGCAAGGGCGGCCGCAAGTCGCTGCGCGACAAGGACAAGGCCGGCAAGGACAAGGCCGGCAAGGGCAGCAAGGACAAGGCCCCGAAGGTCGCGAAGGCCGGTAAAGACAAGGACAAGGACGCGGAGGACGAGGGCGATTGGCTCGAGTTCGTTCTCGCTTCTCCCAAGCCGAAAAACGACACGTGGCGCGACCTCGTCCGCCTGCTCGCGATGGAGCGCATGCTGACGGCCGCAGGCACGACGCCCGCCGCGCGTGAGCTCCTGCAGATGTACTCGTACTTCGGTGAGCTCTTGCGGGTCGATCTGCAGCGGCAGATCGGCAAGCTCCGCGACCGCGCCGTGCCCGCGCTCATCGAGGGGCGGCAACACGACGCCAAGATCGTGCAGCGTTTCGCGAGCAAACAGCTCGATCTCCTCGGCCGCGCGATCCCCGGCGAGGCCGTCGGCGTGACGGACCCGCAGGTCCTCGCCGACATCCTCCGCGCCTACGGCCGCACGCGCGACGTCGACGCCGTCCGCGTGATCCTCTCGTTCAGCAACAGCGAACGCATCCAGCTCCGCGAGGCCGCGCGCGAGTCGATCGCGGCGATCGGCGAGCCGGGCATCTGGCAGCTCCGCGACGCCTACCTCAACCAGACGGGCAACAAGGCCCCGCGCGAGCTCACCTGGGACCGCATCGCGCGCGAGCTCTTCGGCATGTACGACCGCGCGCGGCTCGCCGAGGTCTACAAGCTGATGGACGAGGGCGCGGCGCACGCGTCGGCGAGCCGCTGGGTGGAGGCGACGGCCGCGTTCGACAAGGTGCTCGCCCGTTCGCCGGTGTTCGAGCGTCGCAAGGAGATGGCGCCGGCGTACGTCGCGCACGCGAAGATGCTCGAGGAGAAGGATCCGGCGGCGGCGCTCGAGGTGCTACGCAAGGCGCTGCGGCTCGATCCGAAGGGGGAGGGGGCTCGCAAGGTCGAGGCGGAGATCGCGTATCTCGAGGGCGTCACGCTCATCGCGCGGGGCACGCCGGACAAGTTTCCGCTCACGAAGGCGATCGAGCTCGATCCGGGCAACGAGCGCGCAAAGCGGGCGCTCGCCGCGCTCGAGCAGGAGCGGATCGAGCCGCAGAAGAGCTTCCTGCACCGGTACGTCGCCGCGGCTGGCGTGGGGCTCGTCGCGTTGCTCGCGATGATCTTCCTGGCCCGGCGCAAGCCCGAAGCGAGCCGTGGCGCGGAAGGACCGCCGGCAGGGGGCCCTCCGGGCGGACCGGCCGCCCCCGATGCGCCGGTCGCGAACGCGGATTGAGCGTTCCGAACGAACGACATTCGCTCCGGGCAAACCCGGCCATGGACAAACGAAAACACGGGCACCTTTGGGTGTCCGTGCTCGTTTTCGCTTTCCCTTTCAAACCCATGGACGCTGGCAGCCGGTGATCCGACGGCCCGTCCACGGGTTTGTCGTGGTGCGCTTTATTCGTTCGACGCGGTCTCGCCGGAGCTCGCCGCCGGGGCGGGCTCTGCAGCCGCGCTCGACGCCGAGGCGCTCTCGGCCAGGGTGGGCTCGGCGGAGGTCACCGCCGCGGCCGACTCCTCGGGAGCCTGATCGTCGCCGATGGGCGCTGCATCGATGAACTCGATGAAGACCATCGGCGCATTGTCACCCCGGCGATTGCCGAGCTTGATGATGCGCGTGTAACCGCCGGGCCGGCCCTCGAAGCGCTTCGTGAGGTCGAGCATCACCTTCTCGACGATGTCGACCTTGGTCCCGTCGGCCTTCACGCCGAAGCGCGGCACGTAGGACGAGACGAGGCGCTCGGCGTGGAGCCGGCGCGCCTTGTCGGCAGCCGAAAGCTCGGCTTGCACCGTATAAGCGACCTTGCCGAGGCGCATGGCCTTGGTGATCAGCCGCTCGGCGACACGACGGAGCTCCTTGGCCTTCGCATCCGTCGTCTCGATGCGCTCGTGGGTGATCAGGTTCGCCGTCAAGTTGCGCAGCATTGCGCGCCGGCTCGACGTGTCCCGACCAAACTGCCTCCCCGCCTTCTTATGACGCATATCGCACCCTCTAGGCTTGCGCCTGCTGCGCCTTCCAGCGCTCGAGCAGCTGCGGCCAGTTGTCGATCTTCATACCGAGCGAAAGTCCCATGTTCGCAAGGATCTCTTTGATCTCCTTGAGGGACTTCCGACCGAAGTTCTTGGTCTTGAGCATGTCCTGCTCGGTCCGCTGCACGAGCTCGCCGATCAGGGTGATGTTCGCGTTCTGGAGGCAGTTGGCGCTGCGCACGCTGAGCTCGAGCTCCTCGACCGAGCGGAAGAGGTTCTCGTTGAGAGGCTCCTCGTCGCCGGGCACGGTCTGGTAGCTCGTCTCCTCCGACTCCTCGAAGTTCACCCAAATCGAAAGCTGCTCCTTCAGGATCTTCGCGGCAAACGCGACCGCGTCCTGGGGCAGCACCGAACCGTTCGTCCAGACTTCGAGCGTCAGCTTGTCGTAATCGGTCACTTGACCGACGCGCGCGTTCTGGATCGTGTAGTTGACCTTCCGGATCGGCGAGAACAGCGCGTCGATGGGGATCGTCCCGATCGCCATCGTCGGCGTCTTGTTGCGCTCCGCGGGCACGTAGCCGCGGCCGACGTTCACTGTCAGCTCCATCGAGAGCGGGCCCTTCTTGTCGAGCACCGCGACGAGGTGGTCCGGGTTCAGCACGCTGAGCCCGTCCACGAGCTGGATGTCCCGCGCGTACACCGGCCCCGGGCCCTCTTTGTCGACGCGAACCGTGTAGGTGCGCGCGGCGGCCGCCTTGAAGACGACCTCCTTGAGGTTGAGGATGATGTCGCTCACGTCCTCGACGACGTCAGGCACCGTGGTGAACTCGTGCAGCGCGCCCTCGATGCGGACGGCGGTGATCGCCGCGCCTTGCAGCGACGAGAGGAGCACGCGGCGGAGCGAGTTGCCGATCGTGATCCCGAAGCCGCGCTCAAGAGGCTCGCAGGTGAACTTCGCGTAGAAGCTGTTCGACGACTCGGTGTCGATCGAAATGCCCTTCGGCCGGATCAGGTCGCGCCAGTTTCGCGCGATCATCGTCATGCTTCCGCTGGTCTGCATCGTCATCGCGTCCTCTTTCATCGAGGGGTTCGCGCGGAGGTCTCGTGCCCGTCACCGCACTCGATGAATGGGAACCGCCTCCTGCCCGCGTCGCGCCGCATGGCGCATTTTACTGCCAATCAAAAAGCGATCGGGGCCGCGCTCTGTCGCACGCCCCCGATCACCTTTCTACCGAACCGTTTCCCGCAGGTCAGCGCGACCTGCGGACAGGATCAGCGCGAGTAGTACTCGACGACGAGCTGCTCGCGGATCTCCGGCTCGTTGAGATCCTCGCGCACGGGGGTCGACTTGACCGAGCCCGCGAAGGCGGGGCGGTCGGCATCGAGCCATGATGCGATGGGGCGCTTGTCCGCGCCAGCCACGGCGGCCGCGACGAACTTGAACTTCTTCGCGCCCTCCGTGAGCTCCACGCGATCGCCAACCCGAACGATGAAGCTCGGGATGTCGAGGCGCTTGCCGTTGATCTTCACGTGACCGTGGCGCACGAGCTGACGCGCTTCGGAGCGCGACGCCGCAAAGCCGAGCCGGTGCACGACGTTGTCGAGGCGACGCTCGAGCAGGGCGAGCATTTCCTCACCCGTGCGACCCTTGCGGCGGCTCGCCTCCTGGAAGTAGCCATGGAACTGGCTCTCGAGAACACCGTAGATGCGACGCACCTTTTGCTTCTCGCGAAGCCGCACGGCGTACTCGCTGAGCTTGATGCGACCCTGACCATGCTGGCCGGGCGGGTAAGGACGCCGCGTGTAGGCACACTTCTCCGAGTAGCAGCGCTCTCCCTTGAGGTAGAGCTTCATGCCTTCGCGGCGGCAGAGCTTGCAGACAGGACCAACGTAGCGAGCCATGTTCGTAACCTCGAGCGGATAGCCGCGCGCGCTGCCTCAGACCCGGCGCCGCTTGGGCGGCCGGCAACCGTTGTGCGGGATGGGCGTGACGTCGCGAATCAACGTCACCTTGAAGCCGGCCGTCTGCAGTGCACGGAGCGCGCTCTCGCGCCCAGCACCGGGGCCCTTGACGAATACGGCCACCGACCGCATTCCGTGCTCCTGCGCCCGCCGCGCTGCCTCTTCGGCAGCGAGCTGCGCAGCGAAGGGCGTCGACTTGCGCGACCCCTTGAAGCCACGAGCACCGGCCGACGACCACGCAACGGCATTGCCGTTGATATCCGTGATCGTCACGACCGTGTTGTTGAACGTCGACTGGATGTGCGCAATCCCAGCCGCGATGTTCTTCTTGTTTTTTTTCTTTTGCTTGGCCTTGGTGGCCGCAGTCTTCGGACTTGCCATGGCGCCTTCTTCCTAGCGTCCCATCACGACTTCGTCGCCGGGCGCCGCTGCAGCATGCCCTTGCGCGGGCCCTTGCGGGTACGCGCATTCGTGTGCGTGCGCTGCCCGTTCACCGGCAGACCGCGGCGATGCCGCAAGCCGCGGTAGCAGCCCAGATCCATCAGCCGCTTGATGTTGAGCTGAACCTCACGACGGAGATCACCCTCCACCTTGTAATCGGCGTCAAGGATCTCGCGGATGGTCCTTACCTCCGCGTCGCTCAGCTCCTCCACCCTCTTGTTCTCGGGGATCTTGGCTTTCGCGCAGATCGTCTTCGCGAGTGTACGCCCGATACCATAGAGGTACGGAAGGGCATACACGAGATGCTTACGACGCGGGAGGTCGACGCCAGCGATACGTGCCATGGTTGCTCCAGCTCAGCCCTGACGCTGCTTGTGGCGAGGGTTCTCGCAGATCACGCGCACGACGCCGCGACGGCGCACCACTTTGCACTTGTCGCAGATTTTCTTGACGCTCGGTCGTACCTTCATGACGCCGCTCCGTTCCCTGTCCTCGCTCCGCTGCTTGGGCTGCTTGGTCTATTTGTGACGGTACGTGATCCGGCCACGCGTCGGGTCATAAGGGGAAACCTCGACCGTTACGCGGTCACCGGGCAAAATCTTGATGTAGTACTGACGCATCCGGCCGCTGATGGTCGCGAGCACACCGAGACCATTGTCGGCTTTCACTCGAAACATCGCGTTCGGAAGAGCCTCCTGAACGACGCCGTCGAACTCGAGCTTGTCGCCCTTCGGCTCCTTCGGAGGTTTCGATTGGTTCGATCGCCTCATGTCTCTTCCGGATGCGCTCGGCCGAGGGCCCCGAGCACCCTCGCCGTGACCTCCTCGGGCTTGCCGACACCGTCGACCCGCCGGAGGAGACCTTTTGCTTCGTAGTAGGGCAGGAGAGCCGCGGTCATCGCCTCATACGCATCGAGACGCTTTCCAACGGACTCCGGCCGATCGTCCGCCCGATGCTCTAACTCAGCACCCGGGGGCGGCGGATTATAAACGAGATGGTAGATCTGTCCAGACCTTTTGTCGGTTCGACGGTGGATCAACCGCTCCTCCAGGAGGGAGCGCGCAACATCCAGCTGCAAAACAGCATCGATCGAAAGGCTCCGGCCCGCAAGCAAGCGCTCGAGCGCCTCGGCCTGAGGGACCGTACCAGGAAAACCGTCCAGCAAGAACCCCTGCTTGCAGTCGTCCTGGTCGAGGCGCTTGTCGATGAGCTCGATCATCGCTTCGTCGGGGACGAGCCCGCCCGCATCCATGATCGTGCGGTAACGAGGATCGAGCGTACCGGCCGCCTTGGCCGCGCGAAGCATGTCGCCAGTCGAGATCTGAGGGATCTCGAACATCTTGCAGAGCACCTTCGCCTGCGTCCCTTTGCCCGAGCCGGGCGGACCAACCAAGATCGCGATCATCCGAAGATCCCCCTTCTCATCCCTCGGGCAGGCGCCGCGCACGAATGCGGCTCGCCCCAGGGCCGGTGAGCCCTTCGTAGCTGCGCGTGATGAGCTGCGCCTCGATCTGATTGACCGTATCCAGCGCAACACCCACGACAATCATGAGCGACGTCCCGCCAAACGTGATCTGTACGCGGAGGAGGTCGCCCACCACCGCCGGCAACACGCACACCGCCGCGACGTACATCGCCCCGCCGAACGTGATGCGGCTCATCACGCCCTGGATGTAGTCGGCCGTCTGCTTGCCAGGTCGGATCCCAGGGATGTTCGCCTGCTGCTTCTTCAGGTTCTCCGCCACGTCGACCGGCTGGAACGTGACGCTCGTGTAGAAGTAGCAGAAGAACACGATGAGCAGCGCATAGCCGGTGTTGAACACCCAGCCGCCGCCGCTGATGATCGACTGAAGTTTGTCCGCGCCCGGCACGTTCATGTTGGCCAGCGTCGCCGGGAACATGAGCAGCGAGGACGCGAAGATCGGCGGGATCGTACCGGCGGTGTTCACCTTCAGCGGGAGGTGAGCGTTCTGCGCGCCGTACACGCGCCGCCCTACCTGCCGCCGCGAGTACACGATCGGGATCTGGCGACGCCCGTTCTCGAAGAACGCAATCACCGCGATCGCGGCCACGATGAACACCGCCACCGCCGAGATCGTGAGGGGCTGGATGTTGCCCGCGTTCGTCGCGAGGTAGCTGCCCACCCAGCCCGGCACGCCCGTCACGATGCCCGCGAAGATCAGGAGCGAGATGCCGTTGCCGATCCCGCGCTCCGTGATCTGCTCGCCGATCCACATGAGGAACGCCGTCCCCGTGGTCAGCGTGATCATCGTCATGAACTGGAAGCCGAGCCCGGGGTGCGTGACGATGCCCGCGCCCGAGTCCGAGGCCGACCAGCCCTCGACGAGCTTCGCACTGCCATACGCCTGGAAGAGCGACAGCGCGACCGTGCCGTAGCGCGTGTACTGGTCGATCTTGCGACGACCCTGCTCTCCCTCTTTGCGCAGCTCGTCGATGGGCTTGTAGACCATGCCCATCAGCTGGATGATGATCGATGCCGAAATGTACGGCATGATCCCGAGCGCAAAGAGAGAGAAGTTCTCCAGCGCGCCGCCGGAGAACATGTTGAAAAAGTTCAGCAGCCCGCCCGACTGCTTGGCCATGTACTTCGACATGGCCGCGCGGTCGACACCAGGGACCGTGACGAAGACCCCGATGCGGTAAACGGCCAGCATCACAAGGGTGAAGATCACCCTGCGCCGGAGCTCCGGGACCTTGTGGAAGTTCGCAATTCCCGCGAGTGTGGCCATGGTGCGTCGGGGTGCCTGGAAGGGGCTCGTGCCGAAGGGTCGTTAGGCTTGCGCCGAAGACTTGCCGGGCGCAAGCACGATCGCCTTGCCGCCGGCCGCCTCGATCTTGGCGATGGCGCTCTTCGAGAACCGGTGCGCCGTCACCGTGAGCTTCTTCGTGAGCTCACCGTCGCCGAGCACCTTGACCAGGTCGTACCGGCCCTGGAGAAGGCGCTTGCCCTCCAACGCCGACATGTCGATCTGGGCACCGTCCTCGAAAACGACCTCGAGATCGCCGATGTTCACGTTCGCGACGATCGCCGCGAGCGGATTGCGGAAGCCACGCTTCGGGAGGCGCCGCTGGATCGGGGTCTGGCCGCCCTGGAAGTGCTTCTTGCCGATGTTGCCGGTCGACCGGGCCTTTTGGCCCTTCTGGCCACGCCCGGCCGTCTTGCCGAGGCCTGAGCCCACGCCGCGACCGACGCGGGTCTCCTTTGTGTTGGCGCCTTCCGGGGCCTGAAGTTTCGAGAGGATGTCCATGCTGCCACGCTTTCCATTGCGAGCGGCGCGCGCCGCCCGGCCACTTCGCTTACTTCGACGCCTGCGCGCCGTTGCCGTCGACTTCCTCGACCGAAACGAGGTGGATCACCTTCTTGACCATGCCACGGAACGAAGGCGTGTTCTCGACGAGAACCTCGCTGCCCGTCTTGCGCAGGCCGAGGCCCCGCAAAACCTTGCGCGTGTGCTCCGTCTGGTTGGTCACGCTG
>JANMGF010001208.1:0-3848 GCA_031374535.1 Polyangium sp. (in: bacteria) | reverse complement strand
CCTGCCCTGGTCCGGGTCGAGGGGCGGATAGCCCCCGCGGGGTCCGGGGCGGCGCCCCGGCTCCACGGTTCCACATGAGACCCATGCTCTGCCCGTTACTGCGGCCTACCCTGCGCGATCCACGTCTCCACGAGCTGGATGTCCTCCGGCGAGACGGGCGGCAAGGACATCGGCATTCCGCGGACCGTCGGATCGGTCTGCCCGCCCTCTTCGCGGTGCCGGGCGAGCAAGGCATACACGAGGCGCGGCGTGCCGTCGGGCATCGGGGAGAAGATGCTGCGGCGCTCGTCCTTGTCGTCGACGTACCCCGCCTGGATGCCCTCGTACTCCGCGAGGTTCAGGCCCCGGGGCTTGAATCCATAACCGCCCGTGTTGCCGGGCCCGCCGTCGCCGATCGCGTAATCAGGCTCGGCGTGGCAATGCCAGCAGGTGTTGCGGAAAACGCGGCGGCTCACCTCCTCGTACGTGACGCGTCGATCGAGCACGGGCAGGCGCGGCGGGATGATCTTCGCGATCTTCGGCGCCAGCTCAGCACGCAGCAGGAAGGCCGCGAGGTCGCGCACTTCGTCGGCCGAGAGCGGCGTCTTTGGCATGAGCGTGTCGGGCTTCTGCGCCTTGGGATCGTCGAGCCACCGGACGAGCTCGCCGGGCGCCATTCGATCCCGCACGTACCGCAGATCCGGGGCCAGGGCGCGGGCCATTCGATCCCCTTTGCCTTCGAGGTCGGGGACGCCGGCCGGGAGCGCGCCGCGCGGGGCGCCCGTGTATTCGTGGCATTGACGGCAGCCCTTCCCCTCGAAAAGCGCGCTCCCCTTCTCGACGCTCGCGCCTTCGAGCGAGGCGGGCGTCGCGGGGGCCGCGGAGGCCGTGAGCCACGCGGCGACGTCACGCGCCTCCTCTTGCGAGATGGCGAGGCGCGGCATCGTGGTCTCGAGGTGCGGGCGGACGTCGTGCGGCGCGAGCAGATACTTCTCGATGAAGCCCCGGCGCAATCGACCCCCGATGTTGGCGAGCGACGGGGTCTCGCGGAAGTGGACGATATTTTTTTGCCACTTCACCAGCGTGGAGGCCGACGCGCGATACGTGCCGGCGTGGATCTCCTGGTGGCAGCGGACGCAATCCTTGTCGAGCGCGGGCCTCTCGAGCCCGGTCCCCTCATGGCAACGATTGCATTCGAACTTTTCGACGAGGGCCTTGCCGTGCTGGGCGTCCCCGGGCGGGGGCTCGGCGGCGGCGGCCTGGGCGAGGATCGGAGCGCTCGCGGAAGGAGCGGCGGGACGTGTCTCCGCGCGCTCGTCCTTGCGGCATCCGAGGAGGAGGAGAATCAGACTGGCAAAGACGAGCGCGCGAAGCACGAGTTCATCGCCCCTTGATCAGCTCTCGCCCCCCTTGGAGGCGGGGACTTCACAGACGGAGCTGTCCTTCGCCATCGTGGTGCAGCGCTGGACGGCGGCGTCACGCGCGGTCGCATTGCCGGCCTCGTTCTGGAGGCGGCCGAGGGCCGCGTAGCCGTGGGGCGTCGCCATGAGGTCGCGGTCGGCGAGGCCCTGGAGCAGGCTCTTGGCCTCGTCCTTGCGGCCGTCGACCTTGGCCAGCGCCTCGCCGAGATCCGTGTCGACGGCAGGATCGTTCTTGCGTTGCTCGCGGAGGCGCTCGAGCGCCGCGACGGCCCAGGCGACGTTCTTGGCGCGTTGCTCGGCCGTCTTGCCGCGCCAGGTCGGGTCGAGGTCGATGCCGCCGTCGGTGCGGACGAGGGCGACGGCGAGGGTGCGCTGGGCGCGCTGGAGCATGCCGTCCTTGCCAGGGTTGATGCTCCGGATCTCGGGGAACATACGAACGACCGACTGCGCAGAGGCCACGATCTTCCCCTCCCGCATGGTCTTCTCGGCGTTCGCGAGGCCCTGGATGCGGTGGTCGATCTCGGGGATGAAGACGTCGCCACAAGCCGCCGCGTCGTTCGAGACGGCCGGGATGGCCGTGAGAGCAGCGAGACCGAGGGCGAGACGAACGGCGAGACCCTTGATGGTGAGCATTGTAACCTCCTCTGACGGTGCGAGCGATTCACCCCAGGTATCGGGGCGCGGGGTTCTTCTGTGACAGCGGCCGGAGAAAAAAGTTTGGGGGACTTCCGGTCGCGTCGAGCAGAGGACAAACGCTCGCGAGGGGCGGGAGCTTTCAGGCGTCACGCGGAAGGGAGCGAGGCGAGCGAGAGCCGGGCGATCGCGGCGAAGAGGAGGTTTCCGTCGAGAGCGGCGGCGTCCCGGTAGAGACGGACCCGTTCGGCGGGGTCGTCGACGAGGTTGCCGAGCTTGACGAGGAGCTGGGTGCGGACGTCGGGCTCCTCGGCCATGTCGAGGCCGCGGCGGTAGGCGACACGCGCGTCGAGGGGGCGGCGGAGGGCGGCGAGGGCGTCGCCTACGGCCACGTGGAGGAGGCCGAGGTCGGTCTTGGCGAGGGCCTCCTCGGCGCGGCGGGCCTTGGCCTCGGGGGTGAGGTCGGGACGGTCGAGCTCGGAGAGGAGCGGGAAGACGCCCGGGTCGAGGGTCCCGGCGGCGATCCGGTCGGCGAGGAAGCGGTAGGCGCGGCAGCGGAACCAGCCGGGGGCGAGCTGTTCGGTCTTCTGGAAGAGGGCGGAAGCCTCGGCGGCGCGGCCCATGAAGAGGAGCGTGACGCCGGCCTGGTAGACAGGAGACGGACTGAGGCGATCGGCGGCGGCGCCGCGGCGAAAGGCTTCGAGGGCCCGCACGTAGTCCCTGGACATGCCGAACCGCTCGCCTTCCTCGGTGGCGATGCCGGAGGCGCGGAGCTCGGTGCGGTTGCGCTCGTAGATGAACTGGACGGAGCCCTCGATGCGGCCAAGCTCGTCAAGCTCGTGGGGCTTACCGTCGACGAGGGCGACGACGCGGCAAAGGGGCTCGCCGGTCCGGACGCGTGAAGCGCGGCGGCGGAAGGCGGCGGCGTCCTCGGCGTCGCCGTTCTGTTCGAGGACGACGGCGATACGTTCGGCCCTGTCGGCGGCGGGGCCGGTCTCGCCGAGGTAGCGGTGGACCTCGAAGAGGGAGAAGAGGGCGGCGAGGGTGCCCTGGGGATCGCCGGACTCCTCGCAGAGGGCGAGGGTCTGTTCGAAGGGTTCGCGGGCCTCGACGACGCGGCCGGTGTGGAAGAGGCATTCGCCGAGGCGGCCGATGAGCATGGCCTGATGTCCGCTTTTGTGGCCCTGGGCCTCCGCGAGCGCGGCGCGGGCCTTTTGCTCGGCCTCGCCGTAGCGGCCCTCGGCGGCGAGGGCGTCGATGTCGGCGAGGGCCTGTTCGAGGCGGTTCAGGAGGCTCTGGGTGTCCGCGGGGACGGAGCTCAGGAGGGCGAAGAGCTCGGGCCGACCCCGCATGGCGGCCATGTGCTGGGCGACGGCGGTCATGCCCTGGATGTACCAGCGGAGGCGAGGCCCGGCGCGGCAAGGCTCAGGGACGGTGCGCCAGCCGGGGAAGGCGTCGCAGATGGCTTGCTCGTGGGCCTCGCAAAGGGCGGTGAGGCGGTCGAGGTCGCCTTCGTCGACAGCGTCGAAGAGGGTCTCGCGGAGAGCGTCGGGCGAGAGCGGGGGGGGCATCGGGGAGGAGGGTAGTCGAGGTGGGGCGGGGAGCGGAAGCGGGATGCGGAGGCGGAGGCGGGGGCGGAAGCGGGAGCGCGAGCGCGAGCGGTTAGACGCGGGCGCGTAATGCCAGGCGGTTCCGCGCCAGTTGCAGGCGGGCGTAGGCGGTTTTGAGGGGGATCCCGTGCGCGCGGGCGATTTCGGGCATCGAGCGGCCTTCGAGTTCGTAGGCAATCAGAACGGGGGCGAGCTTTTCGCTGAG
>JANMGF010001207.1:0-3254 GCA_031374535.1 Polyangium sp. (in: bacteria) | reverse complement strand
CCTTTCCGCATGGGTGCTCAGCATCGCCGCGACGGCGCCGAGATCGTACGGCCACGCATACACGATCGAGACGTCCGGGTGGCGTTCGCGAATACGCGCGAGGGTCTCGGGGATCTCCACCTCGGAATGGACGCCGCCCGGCGTGAGCATGGAGGGGACGACGGTGACGGCCTTTGCGCCGCCCCCGATGGCCTCCTCGGCGGCGGCCTCGATTGTTGGAGCACAAAACTCGTTGTACGCGACGAACAGGGCGGCGGGCGCGACGAGGGGCCGGAGGGACGCGGCGAGCGCGAGGAGGCCCTTGCGGTAGGGATCGTTCGTCTCGGTACGGGGCCAGGATCGGATGCGGGCGTCGAGCTCGATCTCCTCGGCCGAGGGTTCTCCCCCGGTCGCGTGCCTGCGCCCTTCGAGGGCCTTCCAGCGCGTCACGAGCTCCCGCGGGCAATCTTTCGCCGCCGCGCCGTGCCCTACGAGAATGACCGCCCGCTCGAACCTGGATTCCATGTGATTCTCCTTCGCCCGCGCCAAACGAGCGCGAGCGCAAAACATCCGAATGCCGGGACGAGACCGGAGGAGGATCCGGGTTGTCCGGACAGACGACAGGTGCAACCGTCCCCTGCCCCGGTACCGCTTCCGCTTCCGCTTCCGCTTCCGCTTCCGCTTCCGCTTCCGCCTCCGAAATCGATCAGCACTTCTGCCTGCGATACGACGAACGGCGGGGATGCGCCGACCGACTCGTAGATGGCGAGTAATTCCTCCCCGCTCGAATCCGTCACGTTGGCCCCCGCGAGGTGCTCGACGTACTTCCGCGTGATCGGCTGATACAATACGCGCGCAGAGACGACCCTCTCGCCTCCAATCCCCGCCGGCGCCTCCACCGTGAACGTCGCCTCGTCCCAGAAACGCACGCCTCCCTGGCCGTCTGCGTAATCGATCTCGGGCGTTGGCCCTGTCGTGTCCGTCGGGACGAACCCCTTGGGCGGGATGCGGGTATCCGAGAGGATCATGTCGTGCCGCGCGAGATCCTCGCCCGGCTCGGCCGCGGTTCCATTCCAGTGGCCGTGCTGCGCGCGATACACGTGCGTCGCGGGAGAAGCCTCGATCTCGCCTTTCGCCGCGTCATAACCGCCAAGCAGGAACGTCTCCGCGCCGGAAGCATCGACGAGCGCGAGCGCAATCCATGCGCGGCGGCCCTCGGCATAACCCGTGGGGAATTTGTGACCGGTGAGGTTCTCGACGCGTACGCGGATTGCAAAGGGCTCGCCGGGCGCGGCCGACGCGGGCGCGGCGGTGATCTCGATGCGGGCCGCGGCGCCGAGGGTCTCCTCCGTACGCGCGAGGGCCAGCGCGAAGGCGTCCGGGAAGGCCGCGGCGCGCTCGGGATCCTTCGCCATGACGGCACGAATCCCAAAAAGATTGCCCCCGGCGAAGACGTGATCCCGCGGGTCCTGGCGCGCAGGAGCGCCAGGGATCGTCGCGACCGGGAAGAGGCCGGATTTGCGCCGCGTGTGGCAATCGACGCAGCCCTGACCGCCCGGCAGGGCAAACGCGCTTTGGGCCCATTCCGCGTACGTCGTGTCGAGCGGGAAATCGACGAGGGTCTCGACGCCGGCCGCGTCACGGAGGCGGCGGCCCGGGTTCGTGACCTGATGGCATTGACCGCAGAACGCCGAGCTCGCCATCGCCCCGTCCTCGGCCGTGCCGTGTACGTGGGCCACGCTATCGACGTAGGGGCCTCGTTTGTCGAGGACATCGGTGTAGACGAGCTGCGCGTCGCCGAGGTGATACGGGGCCTCCGGCGGGCCCGAGGGCACGGCGCGGTGGCAGGTGTCGCAGCCGACGCCCTGCATGTCGACGGCGTCGAAGGCGCTCCCGTCGGGGGGCGTCGCGTGCCCGCGGACGAACGCAATGGGGGAATGGCAACGCAAGCAAAAGGTGCCGGCGCTGGGGTCATCCTGGTTCGTGAGGGCGAGCGCGGCACGGAACACGGGATCCCGGGCGGCGTTGCCCATCATGGTGCCGGCCCAGGCGTCGTGCGGGAGGTAGGTCCGATCGCCCTCGTAGCCGCCGCCGTGGCATAAAGAACAAGCGTCGGCGGCCTCGAACTTGTTGCCCTCGCCGAGCTCGCCGGGCTTCGTGCCGGCAAGATCGCCCGGACCGGCAGCGGCGAAGGCGGGGAGCATCGAGGCCGTGAGGGCAGCAAACACGACGCGAGCGAGCCCTCGAAGGTCCGACATGCCTGCTTTGTAGCACGGGCACGGGGGCCGACGAAGCGTAGAACCGTGCAAGCTCTCGCCGGTCCACAACAACCCGCCCCCCCCGACCCACTTTGCATGAACGAGAGAGGCATCATTCGTCCTCGACGACGCGAATCGGAATCCAATCGAACTCGGTCACGCCCGCGTCGCGGAAGATACGCCGAACCTTGGGGGTCACGAGGAACAGAGGGTTCGGGTTCAAGCGAGCGAACAACTCGCTTTCGAACTGCACCACGCCGTGGTGCTCCCACGTTCGGTTCACATCCTCGGAGGAGGCGAGATCCTGGGCCTGGTATACGAGCCGCGTTGGGCTATTCCAGTAGAACCCGCTGCGCCCGCACGACCCGCACTTTTTCACCCAGTCGATCCCCGTCGAGCGGGGGGACATGGGGGGTACGATATGCGAGGCGCAAAGCTGCTTCCATCGCTGCTTGATCTGCCGCTTATTTTCCATCACGGCATAGACGCTGCGGAGCGAGAGGCCGGTGACGCCCGCGCGCTCGAGCTCCTCGGCCAGCCGGTCGTCGACGAGGATTTCTTCGTAGCTGCCCAAGGCGCGATACTTTTCGAGCTTGCCGAACTCGTCGGGATCGGAGCCGTCGATCATCAGCGCCGAGGTTTGCCGTGCGCCCGAGGAGCAAACCGGGCAGGCGCCCGTGAGATCGAATTGCGTGCCGAACCGCGGGCCCCCGAGGACGTCGCATTCGGAGGGGACCCGTACGAGGAGCAGGCGCGCGGCGTCGAGCTCGTCTTCCGTGAACTCGTCCCAGCGACCCCCGCTCCACTTGACACGGTGGGCCAGGAGGAGCTGGCGAAGGATGGAGAGACGAGGGTCGTCCTCGTCGTCGTTCCCGTCTTCGCGATCGGTATCGCCTTCGCGTTCACTGGCTGAGCATGGGTCTCATCTTGACGCCGCCTCGCTGGGGCTTTGCCCCAGGCCCCACCCGGGGCTGTCCACCCCGGGACCCGGACCAGCCAGGGGCTGGACCCAAGCTC